>JBFYKV010000018.1:0-7126 GCA_041305745.1 Methanoregulaceae archaeon
GAATTATTCTTGATACCCTCAACATTTCACCAGATGTCAGGAATTATGTGACGTCATAGTTTTGGCAGCCTAAAATCATGGGAATGTCGGTTATAAATACATAATTTTCCATACGGCCCACAGAACGGCAATCATCAAATCACATTGTTTATGGCATTGAATGTTCATAATTAATCATTAGAATAAAGAGCATGTGCGGGGATTCAATTCACTCTCTCAAAAATTCCTGTGAATTGAATGTATCTGTGATTATTATGACGATGAAACATTGGAATCCGATTCTAACGTCTGGTGCCGGAGTGATCCGATGATCCCCTTTGTCCTGACTGCCATCTTTACCCTGGTGATCTATCTTATACTTACGGCAGGGAGCGGGAACGTTGGTGTCTGGTCGGCATCTGAAATCGTGGCAGGGATCGCCCTGGCCCTGGTCGCTGCAGGGATCACCCGGCGTTTTCTCTGCAGGTCCGGGAACTACCGGATGGCAAATCCCCTGCGGCTTTTGCTCATACCGGTGTATATCCTCGGGCCGTTCCTGCTCGAAGTAACCAAGGCAAACCTGGATGTTGCATACCGGGTTATTACCGGCAATATAAGGCCCGGGATAATCAGGGTCAGGTCAGGATTAAAGACCGATCTCGGGATTTTCATGCTGGCAAACTCGATCACGCTCACACCCGGAACAATTACGGTCGATATCGATGAAGAGACACATGACCTGTATGTCCACAATATTAACCTTGCCAAAGGAGAAGAGTCGCGTGCATCGATCAATGACCACGAACTCTTTGCACTTGCAGACCTCCCGGCATGGATCAGGAGGATCGCTGAATGATCGACTACTGGCTGCCGGCTGCATTCATCCTGGTTATCCTCATCATGCTTGCTGCGGTACGGCTCTGGCTCGGCCCCACATCGGCTGACCGTGCCCTCGCGGTTGATACGGTGAATACCCTTATGGTTGCTGTGCTGATCCTTCTCGGTGTTGCATACCAGCAGATAATCTTTATCGATGTCGCAATTGTATACGCACTGCTCTCATTCGTGAGCACTCTTTTCATTGCGAAGTACATCGGGGGTGAACTCTGACCATGATAACAGAGACAATTGTTCTGATATGCCTTGTAATAGGAATCCTGTTTAACGCGCTCGGAGTCCTCGGGCTTCTCCGTTTCCCGGATGTATACACCCGCATGCATGCCACGACCAAGGCAACGACATTCGGGTCGGTATTCACGGCCCTTGCGGTTATCATCTATGGAGGGTCCCAGTACTACGGCACTGCCGATCCGCAGTACATCACGCTTATGATCCATACCATAATTGCAGCGCTCTCGCTTGCGTTTACCAATGCCGTCAGTTCGCATGCACTCGCACGTGCAGCCCATAAAAGCGGCATAAAACCAACGCCGGCGGTTGTTGACCGGCTCGGGGAGGTGCGGTGATGATAGAGATAATTATTCAGCTGGTCATTATTGCCGGCCTTATCGCCTCTGCACTGATGGTCTATCACTTCAAGGACCTGCTTGCCGCGGCGCTGGCTGCAGGATTCTTCAGTTTCCTTATATCGCTCGAGTTTTACGTGCTCCAGGCACCTGACGTTGCCATCTCGCAGGCTGCTATCGGTGCAGGGCTTACCACGGCCATTTTCATCATCGCAATCCGTGCGACGTCCCGGTATGAAGGGGGTGAAGAGCAGTGAAACGGGCAGTATCCAGTATTGCGCTCCTGGTCATCGGCATTGCACTTCTTGCAATCCCGGTCTTCCTGACATTCGGCGCCCCGCTGATGTCAGACATGGACGATTACTTCATTTCAAACGGCCAGGCGCAGACTGCTGCCAATAACATCGTCACGAGCATCGTGTTTGACTTCCGTGGTTTCGATACGCTCGGTGAATCCGTCGTTCTCTTTACCGCCGTTGTGGGGGTAGGAATAATGTTCCGGACATTAAAGGAAGGTGAAGAATATGAGGATGAGTAAGATCGTCCGGACTTCTGCAGATCTCCTGTACCCGTTCATTCTCATATTCGGGTTATATGTCGTCCTTCACGGACACCTCACACCCGGCGGCGGGTTCCAGGGAGGCGCAGTCATTGCAACTTCCGTTGTCCTGGTCATCGTTGCCTGGGCATATGAAGACATCAGGGCCATGCTGCAGAAAGTCGTTTACAAGGCACAGGAGTCAGCAGGGCTGATCCTCTTTATCGGCACTGCTGCAGGAGCACTGTTGATCGGTTTTCCGTTCTTCTACAATTTCCTGGCCAACAGCGGCTCACTCTTCGGGATGCCGGTCCCGTTCGGACCGAATCCCGGGGAGCTTAACACTGCAGGAGTCATTCCCATCATGAATATCGCAGTAGGAATTGAGGTATGGGGAGGACTTGCAATCATTGTCCTCTGCATGCTTTCCGGCCTGGTCAGGGAGAAGATCTAAAATGCTGTGGAATATTCCCTATATCGCGATCGTAGCCCTTACCATTATAGGGCTCGCAATAGTGCTCTTCAAACGAAACCTTATCAAGATCTTCCTTGGCATCAACATATTCGAGGCTGCGGTAAACCTCTTTTTAATAACGCTCGGTTACCGCGAGGGAGGGATTGCACCAATTTATACAAATGCACCCCCGGGGGAGATGGTCATGGCGACGCCGCAGGCACTGACACTGACATCGATCGTCATCGGGGTGGCAACAAGTGCCCTGCTCCTGACCTTTGCGATTATTATCTGGAAAAAATACGGGACCATTGATACCGATAAAATCCGGAGGCTGAAGGAATGATCCAGGACTTTATTTCCGTGAATTCCCCGGCGCTCCTGATCATGGTACCCCTCATCGGCGCCTTCCTCTGCCCGTTCATCGGAAAAATTTCGGCAACGGTGAGAAATATCTGGGCGGTTGCAGCGATGGCGCTTACCTCTGCCATTGCATTCCTCCTCGCGTTCGATGTGTACAGTGCCGGGACCCGGGTGTATGTATTCGGGGCAGGTGCGGTCAATTATGCGATACCGCTTGATTCGGGCGGTATACCGATACGTATTATATTTACCGTGGATCCGATGAGCGCTTTAATGCAGATCATCGCAGCGATTGTCGGGCTTGCAGTCATTCTCTATTCGGTCTCCAGTGAGCGTTCACATTCCGGCATCGAGAGCTACTACACGCTCTACCTCCTGATGATAGCAGGTATCATGGGCATGGTCTCCACCGGGGACCTCTTCAACTTCTTCGTCTTCCTCGAGATCCTCTCGATATCCTCGGCAGCCCTGATAGCATACAGGATTGACAAGGGAACCGCCGTGGAAGCCGCCCTGAAATATTTTGTGCTGAGCACCATCGGTGCGATGGTGATCCTTATCGCAATCGGGATCTATTACGGTGAATACAACGCACTTAATATCGCAGTAATTGCATCGAGGATGCAGTTTACGTTACTTGACCAGATTGCGCTGGTCCTTATCATGGCAGCTCTTGCCATGAAATGCGGTTCGGTGCCGATGCACTTCTGGACCCCCGACGCCTATTCAATGGCCCCGGCATCAATCACGGCGATGCTGGTTGTTGCAAGCCAGGCAAGCCTGTACGGACTTTTCAGGGTGCTCTTCACCCTGTACAACGTCACAATGAATGCCGCCACCGTCGGCTGGATAATCATTGTGCTCGGGGTGCTCTCGATGGTCGTCGGCGTGACGATGGCCATCCCGCAAAAAGACGTCAAGCGCCTTATGGCGTATCACGCGGTTTCGCAGACCGGGTATATGCTCCTCGGAGTCGGCGTGGGACTTGCAGTGCTCGGGAACCAGTCACTCATGGATGCATTCGGGTACATGGCAATGGAGGGAGGTATCTTCCATATCATCAACCACGCGATGTACAAGGGCCTCCTTTTCCTGACTGCAGGCGCTATATTTTTACGGATTGGCACCCGGAACCTGAATAAAATGGGAGGGCTCGGCCACAACATGAAGTACACGATGATCTTCTTTATCATCGGCGCACTCGCCATTGCCGGGATCCCTCCCCTTAACGGGTTTGCATCGAAACTGATGATCTACGAGTCGGTATTCGTCTTCAACCCGATACTGGCCGTCATCGCCATGGTCGTGAGCATACTTACCCTTGCATCGTTTGTCAAGGTCTTTCACTCCATATTTATGGGTCCGAGGCTCCCGGAATACGAGAACGTAAAGGAGGCTCCTGCGCCAATGCTTGTGGGAATGGCAATCCTCGCGTTCATTGTAATTGCATTCGGCCTCTTCCCACAGCAGGTGGTGGACACACTGATCGTCCCGGCGGCCCATGCACTGGTCAACCAGGGGGCTTATATTTCAGCAGTCCTCGGAGGTGCCTGAAATGGACCTGTTCGCAACCCTGTCAACAGGGTCAGGGTACTGGAACCCGCTGGCGTGGTTTGGGGGTTTCGTGATCACCTCTGTCATTGTATGGCTGATCTGGTCACGTGGAGAGAAGAGTTACAAGAAAGGAACTGCGCAGACAGCCCCCTACCTTTCAGGCAATCCCGAACCGGCAAAAGGAGATGTCCATATACGCGCCGGGAACCTGTACTGGGGTTATACAGAGGCGCTTAAAGGGTATTACAGCCGCATTGTCCCGATACACACGGGAATACTCAATGATTACGTCATGTGGTATATCGCCGTGACGGCACTCCTTATCATCGTGGTGGTGATCTTCTCATGAAACCTACAAAGGCATTCAACCGTTCGCTCTGGGCATTCCATATGAATTCCGGGTCCTGCAATGGCTGCGAGATAGAGATAGTTGCGGCAATCACCCCCCGGTACGACCCCGAACGGTTCGGAATAAAGCTTGTCGGATCACCAAAACACGCAGACCTCCTTCTTGTCACCGGTCCGGTGGTCGGAAAGATGAAAGACCGCCTGGTGAGGGTCTATGAACAGATACCTGACCCGAAAGTCGTCATGTGTGTCGGCACCTGCGGAATATCGGGGGGAGTGTTTTACGATTCCTATAACCTTGCAGGGCCTGTCGACCAGGTCGTGCCGGTGGACGTCTTTGTCATGGGATGTCCCCCGAGACCCGAGGCAATCATCCACGGGGTTGTCAAGGCACTTGCAAAACTGGAACGTATTGAAGGAGGTGAACACTGATGGCCGGAAACCTTACCCCTGAACAGGTGGTTGAGAAAATCGCCCGCACATGCGGCAGCAGCATTATTGAAACACGTATCGGAGAGAACAGGGAAGGCGTAAAGAAAAAACCCAATTACAGCATCTGGATCGAGATTGAACGCGATTCCTTAAAAGCTGCGATAAAGACACTGATGGAGATATACTACCCTCATCTGGCAGTTATCTCCGGAAATGACGAAGGGGATACCATACGGCTCCTTTACCATTTCACCATCTATTACGGGACAAAGCACGGTGAGTACACGGTGACATTCGGGGTCCGTCTCCCGAAAAATGACCTGACCATCCCGACAATATCGGACCTCATCCCGGGAGCAGTTTTTTCCGAACGTGAAAAACAGGAGTTCCTCGGGGTCAGGGTCACAGGAATCCCGGATTCAAGAAGGTTGTTCCTGCCTGATTATTTCCCGGAGGGGGTCTACCCATGGAGGAAAGACGAGACCGGGATCCCGGATTCGATGATCAAAAATCTCTGGGAGGTCGGGAGGCCGACAGACCGGCCTGCACCACCTGCCAGTGACAAGGAGCTGTGCACGCGGGAAAATGATGACGGGACACCGGCGCCGCATACACCGGCAGAAAAGAAGGAGGGTCAGGAATGAGCGAAAAATCTGGTAAGAAAGCACCGTACCTGATGCCGATAGGCCCCACGCATCCCGCCCTGAAGGAACCCGTGATGTTTACCTTCGAGATGGAAGGCGAGGTCATAAAGGATGTCGACTTTGCCCCTGGCCAGGCACACAGGGGAATAGAATGGATGGGCATGCGGAGGAATCCCGTGCAGATCGTCCACCTTACCGACCGTATCTGCGGCATATGCGGGGTGAGCCATACGTTAGCATTTTCCCGTGCGGTCGAACAGATAACCGGGATAGAAGTCCCCGAGCGGGGCGATTATATCAGGACCATCCTTGCGGAGTTCGAGAGAATACAGTCCCACCTCCTCTGGGCAGGTGTTGCAGCTCACGAACTCGGGTTCGATTCACTCCTCCACCTTACCTGGCGTGTGAGGGAACAGTCGATGGATGTCATTGAAAACCTGACCGGGAACCGTGTAAACTACGGTATTGTCCAGGTCGGAGGTGTCCGGAGAGACATTGTGCCTGACCAGCACAAAATTATCGAAGACTGCCTTTCGACCTACGAAGGGCTTATTTCAAAACTCGTTACCCTCTTCCTCGAAGACCGGTCAATCCACATGCGCTGCAGGGACACCGGGGTACTTTCAAAAGAGGATGCCCTCGGCCTCTGCACTGTTGGTCCGACCGCCCGTGCATCGGGCGTCAATGTTGATTTGAGACAGGACTACCCCTACGCCGCATACGGCGATCTTGATATCACTGCAATTCTTCCCGACCAGCACATGGGTGAGACCCGCGGGGATGTATATGACAGGATCGTTGTGCGACTGCTGGAAGTCGGACAGTCCTGCGGTATCATCCGGCAGTGCCTCGACCAGATGCCGGCAGGGCCCGTCACGGCAGAAGAAAAGCTGGCAAAACTTCTTGCAATCTGCAAAAAAGCCAGGGGCGAGGCCATTGGAAGGGTCGAAGCCCCGCGTGGCGAGTGTTTCCATTATGTCAGGATGGATGGAAAAGAAGCCCCGGAGAACTGGAAAGTCAAGGCATCCACGTACAGCAATCTCATGTCATGGATCCCGATGCTCCGGGGTGAACAGATTGCAGACATCCCAATCATCGTCGCCTCGATCGACCCGTGCCTGTCCTGTACTGACAGGGTGGCGGTCATCCGCGGGCGGTCACGGGCTGTACTGACCAAGGAAGACCTCCACCGTCTGTCGGTCGAAAAGACAAGGAGGGTCCGGCCATGACCAGCGGACTGGAACTGGCAGTCCTTGTTATGTGGACGGTTGTTGTCACCATCTTCGGCCTCGTTGCAGGGCTCATCCTCCTTGGTATCGACCGGAAACTGGCGGCCCATATGCAGGCA
>JBFYKV010000019.1:0-11698 GCA_041305745.1 Methanoregulaceae archaeon
GCTCCGGGAGCATGGCGCAGTCAGCCCTGTTCACCACGAAATCATGACGTTCGAGCAGTGACCGGATCGCATCCGTGCTCCGCCGCAGCTGCGGGACAACGATGTCCTCGATGTACGGCGGGGTGTCAAACGTAATCGCATACAGGTGTGTTCCCCGCATCTCCAGCTCGGCCTTCAGTTCCTCCCGTGAAAGGACCCTCGGTACGGGAGCACAGAAAAACTCTGGCAAAGGGTTTTCAAGGTATTCGCGTGCCAGCTCGACAAACTCGAACATGCGGGCAAGCGAGACCGAAGCCGAGACATTCCGCTTTGGATCGACCGGGTCGATGACGATAAGGGGGTCTGAAAATTCCTTCTGCTGGTGATGCTCAAGATCAATCAGCGTCCCCGGTCTCCATTCTGCCGCACTCTCAAGGAGCGGGTGGAACCCGCCGTAGTGGAGCACAAGCAGTTCGCAGAGGTATCCGGAGAACCCTTCCGTCATCTGGTCTGACCCGTACACCCCGCCTGCCTTGGCAAACTGCTTCAAAAGCAGCACGTCCCTGACATGCGGCAGAATCCGATCCTTTATGTAGCGGGTATGAAACGGAGTCCGGTCAACGGCGCTCTGGATCTCTGTCGCAGCCGACACCCGGTAGCACGGGACAAGGTCAACATCAAGACCGTTGATCCTCGCGTTGATATACGGGTGTTCCGCGTATTTCTCCCGGTACTGCGCACCGCATGCCGATGCAATCTTCCGGGCAAGCGAGAGTCCCTGCACTTCCAGCGCTGCCCGGTCGAGGGCCGGATCAAAGAGCATGAAGATATCAAGGTCCCGGTCTCCCCTGACCCATGTATTCCGGGCGACCGACCCGACGATCATCCCTTCGGCCATGCCGGACGCTTCAACGAGGGCGATTAATTTCCGGGCCACTTCATTGATATGCTCAATTTCATCAGGCATAGGGGCGATCCGTGTAAGGACCGACTCCTCGAGCGCTGAATAGTTTACCACGTGACCACCATGACATCCTCGTACTTCGGTCCTGACGGAGTAAGGGTACTTTTCCTGAGTGAAAAGCCGCTGACCCGTGCACGGCCGAATTCACAGTCCGATTGTGACCGTATGACCGGCAGCAGGTCGGGGTCGAACTGTTTCACCCGTGCGACAGTGGCATGCGCCCGGAAGGGCCTGTTCTCCGGGAGAATTCCAAGCGGCGCAAGTGCTTTTTCAATAATCCCTGCAAGTTCCCCGCACCTGCCGTTATCAGAGACCCTTGCCCATATCACCCGCGGGCTTGACGCGTTGTTACCTGCCAGTCCCTGCACTGAAATCTCAAACGGTTCGAAACGTACAGGTTCGAGTGCCGCTTTTATCGCATCCAGAGCCCGTTCATCGACCTCGCCGATAAACTTCAGCGTGATATGGATGAGGGGCGGGTCGACCAGCGTCAGGCGTGCCCTGCTTTTTTTCAGGTGCTCATGTGTTGCCCTGATATTCTCACGGATTTCGCCAGGCAGTTCAACTGCGTCAAAATGACGGACCATTCATTCACCCCGGTTTCCCAAAATCAGACCTTCTCACTCATCCTCGTGTTCATATACCATCCGGCCGGAGATATATATTGAAAGAAATTCCGGTCTCCGCATATACAATGACGACCGATCAACAAATATTTTTTTACAAACAGCGCCTACTGGATATATAATAATGCCGGGGGGATTTTTATGGATGAAAATAAGCAGTTGATTGTCTATACACTTGAATTTTGTCCGAATTGCGAACTTTTAAAGGAATATCTGACCCGCAGGGGTATCCCCTTCAATGTGCGTGACCTGTCCACGGCAGAATCAATGACAGAACTCCGGGTCAATGGAGTGTTTGTCAAAGAAGCCCCGGTTCTCCAGAAAGATGAAGAATTCCTGACATCGGCGGAACTCTTTTCATCCGGTGCGGTGCGGGAGGAAGTGGTGCAGAAGCTGATCGAGGGAGCCTGATGTCGGTAAAGGACACGCGGCAGACTACTCTTGAAGGCGTGTTCATATCGCCCATGCCGCCGGTGCGGACCAGCGACGGCCATATCCTTGACTGGGACCGGGACCGGATTGTCAGCCAGATCGTCGAAGAGACCCGCCTGGTAGAGACATTCTACGGGTACGAAAGTGCGGACGAGGAGACGGCACAGGAGATTGCCCGGCAGGTGGAACGTCGGATCCTGTCGCTTGGTCTGCAGACGCTGAGCGGCCCGCTCATCAGGGAGATCATGAATATCACCCTCCTCGAGCATGGCATGATCCAGTACAGGAACGTCTGTACACGGGTCGGCACTCCTGTCTTCGATGCACATTTAATAGATGTCGGCAGGGGTTTTGAAGCAAAAGACAACGCAAACCTGCAGGAGAATGCCGAGACTTCCCATAAGAAGAAGGCCGACAAGATAAGCAAGGAGCAGTACCTCCTCCAGCTCCCGCCGCACCTCGCGGACCACCACCTCTTTGGTGATATCCACATCCATGACCTCGAGTATTTCGGGACACGCCCGTTCTGCCAGGACTGGGACCTGCGGTATTTCTTCTATTACGGCCTGATGCCGGACGGCAACGGTACCAAGGCATCCGTGGCGGGCCCGGCAAAGCGGGCGGAAGTCGCGGTGTTGCATGCAGTAAAGGCGCTCGGGAGTGCCCAGACCAATTTTGCCGGTGGCCAGGGGTACTATAACTTCCTCACATTTCTTGCCCCTTATTTTGAGGGCATGCCATACGAGGAGATACGGCAGCTCATGCAGATGTTTGTCT
The DNA here is from genome assembly GCA_041305745.1 of Methanoregulaceae archaeon. Classification (GTDB taxonomy): domain Archaea; phylum Halobacteriota; class Methanomicrobia; order Methanomicrobiales; family Methanospirillaceae; genus UBA467. The sequence continues at coordinate 2,779 of JBFYKV010000019.1, forward strand.
ACGAAATGACCCAGATGATGGTCGCCCGTGGCGGCCAGCTGGTATTTTCATCGGTACAGCTGAGTCCCGGGGTCCCAGGCCTCTGGAAAGACAAGCCCTGTGTCTACAAGGGCAAGGTATGGGATGGCGTCTCTGCACCGAAAAGGACCTACGGCGAGTTTGAGACAGAGGTCAGGCTGCTTTTCAAGGCGCTGATGGAAGTGATGCTTGAAGGTGATTACTGGGGAAAGCCGTTCAGCTTTCCAAAGCCTGAGATCAGCATCGAGCCCGAGTTCATGAATGAGATGGAAGAGTTCAATGAAAAGCACCCTGATCTCCCCACGTACCAGGACCTCTACCTCCTGACCTTTGAACTCGCGTCCAAGTTTGGGACCCCGTACTACGATAACCAGATCCCGGGCTACCGGGGTGCCGGGAAAGGCATCTCCTGTTACCAGTGCTGTGCCTACCAGTTCTCGGCCGTCGCCGACGAGGATTCGGATTTCGACAACAAACTCTATTTCAGGGACGGCAAGCACTTCAGCATGGGGTCGTGGCAGGTCGTCTCATTAAACTGCCCCCGTGCCGCATACGAAGCTGAAGGGGAGGATGCCCGTCTCTTTGCCGAACTCAAGGCCCTGATGGACGTCTGTGTCGAAGTGTTCCGCATCAAGCGGCGATGGCTTGAACTTATCCGCGCCCATAGCAGGATGCCGTTTGCCATGCAGCGCCCGAAAGATCCCTCGACAGGTGAACGGGGATCCGAGGCGGTTGGCCTTGACGGACTTGTGTATACCATCGGGGTCGTGGGAGTAAATGAGATGGTGCAGCACCATTGCGGAAAGCAGCTCCATGAATCAAAGGACGCGTTCAAAATTGCGGTGAGGGCCATGACCGAGATGGAAATGTATTCGAAGAAGCTCTCGAAACGCCATAATATGACCATCGCACTGGCCCGGACTCCTGCAGAAACGACCGGCCAGCGGTTCGCAGTATCAGATCTCCTCAACAAGAACTACCGTGACCATGCACGAAAAGTGATCAAGGGAGATATCGATATCGCGCTGGAGAAGCTTGGTTCAACCCGCGATCTCCCGATCTATTACACAAACGGGACACATGTCGCACCGGGGGCAAATATTCCGCTCTCAAAACGCATGGAGCTCGAACATATCTTTTTCCCGATCGTGGACGGCGGGAATATTTTTCATATCTGGCTCGGGGAATCGAGACCGGACCCACGCGGCCTGATGGACATGGCGATGAAGCTCTGCCGGACAACACAGATCGGGTACTTTGCATTCACCCGTGACCTTACCGTGGCGTTACGACAATTCCATGAGCATCGCCCCGGGAAGAAACAGATTTCAGAATGGGTGACAAAAGGGTCTGAAATCAGGGCCTGAATGCATAACCGTGGGAGGGAAAATCCCGGGAAATCCCTCTCCCTCGTGATAGTATTACCGCCTTACCGGCTATTTTACATTTTACCGGAATCGTGTATTATTCCGGTTCATCCGGCTGCATGAGGGTGTTACACCCTCACCGGTTTTTGAACAGCTTTTTTTAAGATAATATCCATCACGCCATGCCGGACCTGGTAAAAACTGTGGACCAGGTCGACCGGGTCCGGGAGTTCGATTGCGGTCCGCTCGTCGTCAACAACGATGTATACCATTTCAGGGTTGATCTCGGCATATGCAACGGTATTGTATCCCCGCGGGAGGTCTGCCGTGATGAAGATCCGGTCCTCGGTCTCGATCAGTTCATACTCAAGATCTTCATCGCCTTTGCGGTGGATATGAAAAATTTCCGGGGATTCTGAGATATTTCCGGTGATGATGGTGCATCCTGCGAACCGTGCCGAATCATGTTCAGGCATATTTTTTATGATATCCTCGACCAGTTTCGCGAGGTTTTTTAAGAAGTCGTCATAGGGATTATTCTGCATGTGCATCACACAACCTGTATTTCTGACCGGTCTGTTCGATTATTCTCTTCTTCTTGAGGTCTTCTAACCGTGACCCGAGATCGTCGGCGTTCAGGCTTGTCAGTTCCCGGAGTTCATCAAGCGACAGATCGTAATGGGCGATTGCGATGGCGAGATCAATTTCCGTGTCATCTGATATCAGGTCCCTTGAAATCGTCAGGATCTCCTTTATCAGGACGTCAATGTCGTTATCGATATTGCTTAAATTATGGGAGATTTCTTCCCGGATCTCCACCATTTTCCGGAGCTTACGGAGGGACTTGCGGACCCTGATGCGTGATTCGGGGACTACCAGTACTATATTCTCCTGTTTCTGCAGTTGGACCCTCACGCTGATGTCATTGGCGAGATAGTAGTACTTTCTCCTCCGGTCGTCAAGCTGGAATGAAAGTATCTCTTCCCGTTCCATCAGCTGGAGGTGTTCGATAACGGCTTTTGGCGAGAGCATAAGCCGGTCGGAAATTTCAGTGACAAAACAGGGTTTCTGCCTGAGAAGTTCTATGATACGCCGTCGGTTTCTGTTTCCGAGTATATCAAGAATCCTCGCGACCTCAACGTGATCAAGCATTGATTACTTTATGTTAGTCTTTTAGTTATTTATAGATGTCGCGAACGGGTACAGATTCAGAAAGGGACGGTTATGGTGAAAATAGTGGGTAATACGTGGCGGGACCCCATGTTTATCGCCATGAAATTTGAATAACCCCGTATTCGCCTTCTGACCGGAACAGGAATGCGAATACAATTAACCCAGTAACTGAAACACCCACGATGTACCAGTCATGTTCAAACTGGTTGCGTCTAATATCAATCAGTAAAATATTGATCAGACTTATTCCATCGACCCCCTGCCAGAACCCGTTTTCAATATTATCCCCTTTTTTGCTTATTTTTATAGTGCAATGGAATGTTAGTACTCCGGACAAGACCTTTCCATAAAGTTTCCCGGGGCATCAGGGTGCTTTATAGTGCTGTTGCGGCGAAGGTCCAGAAATTACACTTTTTTTCAAAAATCAGGTGCGAATAATGGTAATTTCTTGTATTAATTGTGGGCAATTGCAGTCTTTTTTTAATATATGACATACTGTCCCGGCAAAATCACTCCTGCACCGGATGAAGTGTGCACTGGTAATTGATAATGCCGGGTCGGGCATGGTATAAAGACTCAGATGACTACAAAAAATCCTCAAAAAATTCACTGGCAGGATACACCTGAAGAAAGGTCAGTTTTCACACGCCAGGTCCGTCTCCATGGAGCTGTTATGTACATTCCGGGTGTCTTTGCCACGTGTGGATGTAAAAAGTAAAAAAAAAAGAATCCAGGAAAATTCCTGCATTCTTTTACGGTTGTTCATGACGTCAGTAGCGGCGCATGCCGGACTGGTAGCTTATTACCTTCTCAAAGAGGGAAATCTCTCCCGATGCGGTTGAAACCTCTGAATAGACTAGGTCCTCTGCCTTCGGATCATACATGTACCCCAATGGTGGTCCCTGAATTGCATTCAGCCTCGCGTTGTATCCCTGCCGTCCTTCCTGGATGTGTACATTGATATATGCCGTTGCTGATCCCATTGCCGGAATGTCACCGAATCCGGTCATTTTCGTGGTGTAATCGACTGCTACGTTGGGGTCTGCGGTTGCCATGACATGGCGCTCGTCTGCACTGGTAGTCAGTGAGGCAATGGTTACGTCAGCACTGCTTCCGACCTCGATGATGTTGCAGAACTGCGGGATAGAGGGATAGACTGTTGATGCAAACGGACAGAGCATAATGTCCGCGGTCGACAGCTCCATACCCACGCCGTCGAGCAGCAGGCTCTCGTCAGAGATCATGCGGCCGGTGTCGAGTCCGACGAACTCGACGATCTTGTCTGCCCGGATATTGTACTGGTTCCCGACCTTATTTGCCGTGTCGACAGCCATGGTCTTGGCATAGGATACGAGTCCCTGGTCTGCGATGGTATTCTCAGAATACGAGCTCACGTACTGGACTTGGTCATATTCCAGTGGCAGCGGCGGGGCGAGGCTGGCCTTGTTGGTAAGCTGCCAGACCAGCGAGTCGGTCTCGGTTACCGTCCCGACTGCCTGGACGCTGGTTAAGGTTGCGAAACCCTGTGTCTCAGGGGTCTGCGGGACTCCCGGGTCTGCCATTACCAGTCCGGTGATAGCGATAAGCATGGCCATTCCGATGACCACGAATAAGGAATTTTTCATTGATGTACTCCCAAAGCTCATGCTGGCATTCTTTCCAGCAGCAGACAAAACCATCCTCACGATATAAGAATAAACTTTCTTTTCAGATCTCCCCGTATCAGGAGCACTAAAAAAAAGCAGAATCAACCGCCGGGCTCAACTCACAAAAATCCGGGTTCCTCGTCGTTATTACATGAATCTAAATCGGATTTTGGTTTCCTGCTCATATCATCAATAGAGAACATGGAAATGGCAACATCTCTATTGAGCGAATCGTGCGTATCTGCTACCTGCAGATATGACTATACAAAATGAGTTCTGGCCGGGGCCGTTGCCAGGCCCCTCCGGATTTATTCCGACAGCCGGTAATTCGGGGCTTCGTCGGTGATCAGGATATTGTGCGGGTGGCTCTCGTGGTACCCGGCACTGGTAATCCTGATAAAACGGGTCTTTACATGCATCTCTTCGATAGTCTTTGACCCGGTATACCCCATTGCTGACTTCAGGCCGCCGATGAGCTGGTAAATAACATCGGAAACACGCCCGACATATGGCGTGACCCCCTCGACCCCCTCGGGGACGAACTTGGTCCGCCCGATATCCTTCTTCTGGAAATAACGGTCGCTCGATACGCCGCTGCTCATTACGCCAAGCGATCCCATGCCCCGGTACTGCTTGTAACGGCGGCCCTTCATCGTGATGACACGACCCGGGGACTCGTCAGTCCCTGCAAAGAGGCTCCCCATCATCACGGAATCCGCACCTGCTGCAATCGCCTTTGCAACATCACCGCTGTACCGTACTCCGCCGTCGGCGATTACCGGGATGCCCGATTTCCCGGCCACGTCGGCGACATGTGCAATTGCAGTAACCTGCGGTACCCCCACACCGGCAACAATCCGTGTCGTACAGATGGACCCGGGACCGATGCCAACCTTGAGGCCGTCCACCGTATCAACGAGGTCTTCCGCCGCCTTTGCGGTCGCAATGTTGCCGGCGACCACGTCTGCCTTTACACTCCCCTTGATGTCCCTGACGGCACGCACCACATTCATGTTATGCCCGTGCGCACAGTCGACGACGAGTGCGTCGGCACCGTTCTCCTCCAGCTTCATGGCACGTTCGAAATCAAAGGGCCCGACTGCGGCGGCGACCATGAGTCTCCCGTCGGCGTCGCGGGTCGCGTTCGGGTACTGCTTCTTTTCGAGCAGGTCCTGCATGGTAATGATACCGATGAGGTGACCCTCCCTGTCCACGACCGGGAGGCGCTCGACCTTGTTATTATACATAATCTCAAGCGCATGGTCCATCGTGATCTGTTCATCGGCGGTGATGGGTTTCCTGGTCATGATGGCACGAATACTCTCATGACCCCGTTTCGATGCAATACCCCTCACGTCCCGCCTGCTGACGATACCGACGATCTTCTCATCTTCAAGGACCGGCACCCCGCCAATCCCGTGTTCGTTCATCAGCCGTTCAACCTCTGATACCAGCGTGCCAGGGACAACCGACAGGACGTGGCGCTCGATGAGTTCTTCGGCCTGCTTGACAATCCGGATCTCAGCGATCTCATCTTCCGCCGACATGTTCCGGTGAAGGACTCCGATGCCACCCTCGCGGGCGAGAGCAATAGCCATTGCCGATTCTGTCACGGTATCCATTGCAGAACTGACGAGCGGTATCTTCAATGAAATATTTCTGGAAAAACGTGACCTGATATCTGCTTCGTTTGGTTCAATCTCTGATCTGGCCGGTTCGAGGAGTACGTCATCAAATGTAAGGGAAATAGGGATCTGGAATTTTTCACTGTACATACTTCATCTGACCATCCTGACGAGTTCCGTCACGAGGTGCTCCTGGATTGTCGAATTTCTGTCCCCCCCGCAGACCATGCCCCTGACACCGATGATATCGGGATTGATCCGCTTCAGTATTGGCAGGTCTTCAAACCGCAGGGAGCCTGCGAGGGCAGTCTGGATTCCTGCATCGGTATTCATCTTTATAAATTCGGAAAGAGCGTCCTCGTTCATGAATTCAAAGGTGCTCTTTCCGTCTTTGATGCCGGTATCGATCATCGCCACGTCAGCTCCCGCCGCAGCTGCAAGCGGGGCCATGATAAACGGGGATATGGCACCAAGGCGCTGATAATCGGAATATGCAGAAATAACCACGAATTTATCAGGAAAATCGGTTTTCACCGCCTTTACCACCGATTCGATAAGTTCCTTTGCCCTGGCTGACCCATCAAACATCAGCCCTACCTTGACATAGTCTGCACCTGAACACGCTGCACCGTATGCAGTCAGCGCTGCTCCGCCGGGCTTGAAATCAAAATCGCCGATTGCAGCACTGACAGGTTTCGTCGAGAGCTCTTTTATTGCCCTGATTACCCATGGAAAATTTGCACCAAGGGAGCCTTCCGACGGTTTCTTTACATCAACTATATCAGCGGCAAGAGATTTTTTCGCTTCCTCTACATCCCTCGGGCTGACTAACAATCGCATAGGATTTAATGATCTTTAATCCTAATAGTGATTACGCTCTACCATGGATTTGATTCTTGCAATGGATTTGAAAGAAGGCTCCGTAGTACACGGCAGCAGGGGTGAAAGGGCGACATACCGCCCTTTAACCTGGGGGCTCTCCCCTGTCGCCGAACCGGTCGCATACACAGAAACTATCGGGCCACGCTTTCTCTATATCGCTGACATTGACCGCATTTCAGGAATCGGGAATCATGATGGGATTATCAGGTCATGCGCAACCCTTGTTGACCGCTGTTATGTGGACCGGGGCTGCCGGAGCCCTGAAGATTACCTCGCGGGAGATGGTATCGTAAATATCGTCGGGACCGAGACCGGAGGTCCGGATCTCTCCGTATACAATGGCGGTTTTATCAGCCTCGATATAAAAGGAGGGGCCGTTATACCGTCCGGGAAAAACCCGGAGACAATGCTCCGTGAAGCAAACCGGCTCCCGTTTTGGGGGTGCATCCTTCTGGATATCGGAGCGGTCGGGACAGAGAGCGGGATTAGCCAGGAAAAGATGGACCTCTTCAGGTCAGCGTATGAAAAAACGCTGTTTCTCGGCGGAGGTGTCAGGGGACAGGAAGACCTCTTCACGCTTAAAGACGCAGGCTTCGACGGCGCGATTATCGCGACTGCCCTCCATCGCGGAAACATTCCCCTCGCGTGGATCAGGGAGGGACGCGTGTGCTGATTACCATTGAAGGGATCGACGGGAGCGGCAAGAGCTCACTTATCGCCTCCCTGAAAGAATCGCTGGATGATCTTAACCCGGTATTTACCCGTGAACCGGGCTCTACATGGGTAGGTGACCAGGTACGGCGTGCCATCGCAGAGGAATCAGACCCCGTCACCGAGGCACTCCTCTTTATCGCAGATCATGCCGCCCACCTCGAAACGGTGATACGGCCCGGACTCGCGAATGGTTCTCTTATCATTTCGGACCGGTATTCGGACAGCAGGTATGCATACCAGCCGGTAACCCTTGAAGGGCATATCCCGGACCCCCTTTCCTGGCTGCGACAGGTACATAACGGGTGGACGGTTATCCCGGACCTGACATTCCTCCTCGTCGTCCCGGTGGACGTGGCACTGGCACGATTGTCAGGGAACCGGCAGATGGAGCATTTTGAACAGGCCGGGGTGCTCTCAAAGGTGCAGGAGAACTACCTTGCCCTTGCCGCAGAAGAGCCCTCGCGGTTTGTCATCATCGATGCCGAAAAAGAGTGTAATGAGATCGGGACGTTTGTTGCCGATGTGATCAGGCAGAAGTCTGGATCGTTACGGTCACGTCCCCGATCGTGATGACCTCTACCTTTTCGCCTTCCACAAGGTAGGAATAGACCGGGGTGAATGAGTTCTCCGGGACACCGGCCATTTTTCCGCCGATATCTACCTGTGCAGGCGGGTTTTCCTGTTCTTCCGGAGACAGAGCCCGGATTGCGTTCATGAATGCCGGGGCCTCCTTGCGAAATGCCGGCCCGATCAGCGACAGGTTAAACTGGACATCACTGATGACTTTCTCCAGTCGTGCAGCGTCCGGACGCCAGTGGACCTCTGCGTTAAGCGTCCGTGAGGCATCACCGGAATCGTCGGTTGAATGCTCTGAGAAGATGGTAACCCGTCCGAGTGGTGCATTCAGTGCAAGTCCTTTTTCATGCTTGTAGCGCCGGATCTCTGAAACGACCTTTACGAGCAGTTCACCCTCTTTGCGTGCCTCTTCATCAGAGACGGATAATACGGGCCATGGCTGTTTATGGACACTGCCTTTGTCCATGTATGAGTAACACTCTTCGGCAAAATGCGGAGTGAATGGGGCCATCATCCTGCAGAGCGCGTCCAGTGCGATGCTCAGTGCATGGCACGCTCCGTCGCGCGATGGATCATCAGAATACAGCCGCCCCTTTACCAGTTCTATGTAATTATCGGCGAGAACATCCCATGAAAACTCCCGTATCGCCTTTAAAGCGCGGTCGAACTGGTAACATTCCATGGCGTCGGTCACTTCCGATATGGTATCCGAGAGCTTCAGGAGGAGCCAGCGGTCAGCGAGCGCCGTGACCGGGACCGTATCATCAAAGGAAGACTTCTCAAGCTGGATGAGAACAAAACGTGCGATATTCCATAATTTTGTCTGGAACCGCGATGCGGAAACCACGTCGTTCCAGTTGAACATGATATCAGAACCGGTGGTCGCCCCGGCCGCTCCCCACTGGCGCAGCGCGTCCGC
>JBFYKV010000020.1:0-8903 GCA_041305745.1 Methanoregulaceae archaeon
GGCGGCGTATCGGAAGTGGTCCTGCTGCACGTCATCCGTCCGGTCGAGACCGACGGGAAAGCGCAAAAAAGGACCCTCTGCGTGGTAAATGAACGATTGCGCCGCTGGCAGGACGAACTCATCGGTGCCGGAATCCCTGCGGCAACACTCATCCGCTATGGCAAACCCAGCGAGGAGATCTGCCAGGCAGCGGTCGATGAGAATGCGTCGATGATCATGATGTCCCGGTACGGCTGGATGGATTACATCAGGCAGATCCCGCTCGGGACAACGACTGCACATGTTGCTGCGACGGCAAAACGACCGGTACTTGTTGTATTCAGTGAGATCCACGTCACCGTTCATGCACGGGAACTGAAAAAAGACGAGTTCTTCTTTGCTGAAAAGATCTGGCTCGACTACCACCAGACCAAATCCGACCCGGAGAATGACCGGATCTTCGGTGTCTTTGTCGAAGATACCCCGGTAAGTGTCGCACGGTGCAAGCGTCACTCCGACGGCTATGAAGTGGACGGTGTATTTACCTGGGACGAGTTCCGTGGCAGGGGATATGCCCGCAAAGCGATGGAGGCGCTTATTGAAGGGTGCGGACAGGAGACCCTCTACATGCATGCGGTCCTTCCGCTGGTGAACCTTTATTCCTCGCTTGGATTTGTGCCGATACCCGAAAAAGACCTCCCGTCGACGATACGTGCACGATATGCCTGGGCAATGGGCGAGATGAAGGGTGCAAACGTGTGCCCCATGAGGAGAGCACCGGAATAACCAACAGGAACCCACGTCAACGGATCGAAAGGTATATCATCATCATGAAAAGCGTGACATTGAAAGATGCCGGGGAGACTACTTCGAATATCTCGTGGGAATATGTTTCACAACATTCATTCCCAGACCCGTCGTTTCTGGTGTATTCGACAATGGTGCCTTCATGAACGGGAAATGCCTGAAATTTCTTCAGTATGCATCCGTATTCGCAACGATTGCCATCGGGATGTTCTTTCTCTTTGCCATTGCGGTCGAATTTTTAGAAACGTCGCTCGTGCTGTTCGCGGTATTGCTCGTCTATATCGCGTACTGCGGGAAGGTCCTTCCGGAGATCGATCGCAGGAGGGAAAAAACGCGGGTTGAGGGCACGGGTGTGGAGAATACCTTGTCAGGAACACTGAAAGGTGATCCGGTCGAAAGTGTGAAATCCTCTCCGTTCCGCGAGGTGATCACCTTCCTGTCACTGACGGTCGTCTCGTTTTTGCTCCTTCACCTGCTGGTCCTCCTGGTGCACGAGTTTTCGCACAGTTTTCTTGCCTGTTTCCTCGGGGCAAAGCAGGATCCGTGGGACATTGTGTACGGGAACTGGATCGGGGCACACTGGGACGAGAACGTTGATTATTCGGTCCTCTTCGCCGCAGGAAAGGGGCCGGCCGCGGCGGCAATAGCCTTCGCCGGGCCCCTTTCGAACATCGTGCTCTTTTTTGTAACTGCCGGGCTCATGTCGGCCAGTACCGTGAAAAAACACCGGTGGGCATACCATTGCGTCTTCTGGACCTGCATCATCACCTTCGTGATGGTGTTCGAGTACGTCTTTACCCGTTCTTTCCTGAAAGCCGATGACTTCGGTAATATCAATCACGGTCTCGGAATATCGCCGTGGCCAATCTTCATTGCCGGAACATTACTCGGGATACCCGGATTGTATTACCTTCTTGCATATAAACTGCCGGAATATTACTCGATCGTGGCCCCGTACAAACGTCCGCTTCAATATGTCGCCGTTTCGGCAGTTTCCTTTGTCGTCTTCCTGTTCTATATCGGCCTGAGAATCACGGCGTACCCTGTTATCCCCGAGTGGTGGTGCGGGTTTATCGGCATTGCAGCGTTATTTATTGTCCCGTTCATCGCAAGCCCGGGCCGGAGATGGGTGCAGGAGCGTATGCAGAAATTTATGCAGGGAGGCAGTTGATGATGCACCTATACGGTCTCCTTTCCCGTCACCGGCCTTCCTTATCGGGCTGATGAAACCGTCCCCCTGGCTTCGTCCCGGAGATAGTTCAGGGGTGACTGATGCACCGGCGGTGATAATTACGGTTTTTTCCTCCGGAAACATCTGGTCCGGTGCAATCACTTCCGGTTGATATCGTCCCGGATCCTCCTGATCAGGTCGGATATCATCTGCCGGAAATCGTTGCCAATTTCTTCCCAGGTCGGGCAGCCTGCAGATGCCCCGGACGGCACCGGCATTGACGCAGGGATGCTGGTTTCCTGTTCTCTCTCCCGGAAATCCACGGCGATGGAGATGTAGCCGGCAATTAACACGACGATAAAGGTGAGCGGATACAGGAGAAGCTTAACCGGCTCAAGGCCGGGGAAAAGGCCGATTGAATAATAGGCGTCGAGGAATCCGAGAACCTGGAAGAGAAAGGAGACAAGAAACACACCCCCGACCGCTTTGAAGACCGGGAAAGGAATGTTGAACGGGAACGGGAATGCCGCGAAGATGTCGCCGAACATGAAAAGGACTGAAATGAATATGAGGAGCACGACATTTGCAACAAGGAGGTCGACAAACCCGGAGAACAGGGCGCTGGACGTATGTCCGGCAATAAACCGTAAGAGTACGAGTACAAGGAGGAATATGATAATCCCGGCCAGGCCCGAGACGAGGGACCGGAGCGGCGAACGGCAGGTATGTTTCTTCATGGTAGCGGTTTTCTCCCGATGAACAAGAGATCAGGTAAGTTGTGTATAATGTAACGGCATGGATAATAATCCCTGATGTTTGCATTGTGATCCATCTAAAAACCGGCAGGGTTTTTCGGGAAAAAAACTGATGGAAACCGATCCCTCCGGATCACTCCATCCCTGTACCGCCTCACTGGAAGTCCGTCCTGACTGGTAAGGTTTTATTCCACCGGGTCGTACCGCCTGTCATGAACGACACCCCCGATCTTATCACGATTACCCGGGAAAATATCAATGCGTATCCCGGCCTCTCCTGTTTCATGAACCCCGGACAGGAGGGTGCGAAGACCCGGATCGACTGGATACGGGACCGGTTGTCCGAAGGCCTGACTATCCGGCTGCTGTACCATCCCGGGACAGGAAAGACGGTCGGGTATATCGAATACGTATCCGGCGAGTATGCCTGGCGGGCGGTCGACGCTGAAGGGTACCTGTTCATCCATTGTATCTGGGTGTACCCGAAGTCCTCAAGGGAGCTCGGGAACGGCTCCCGGCTGGTCCAGGCCTGCATCGATGATGCCGAACGGGCAGGAAAGCGTGGAGTTGCGGTGATTGCCAGTGAAGGTCCATTTATGGCATCAAAAGCCCTCTTCCAAAAATGCGGTTTCTCTGTCGTGGAAGAAGCTCCGCCCTCATACTCTCTCCTCGTGTACTCCCTGAAAAAAGGGCCGCTGCCGGAATTCAGGGACTGGAAGTCAAGATTGTCAGAATACGAGGGGTTCCATTTGCTTTACGCTAACCAGTGTCCCTGGATAGCCCGGTCCGTGGGGGAGATCACAAAAACTGCATCGGAACTCGGACTCGATCTCAGGATCACCGAACTCAAAACAGCCCGGGAGGCACAGGATGCCCCGTCCGTGTACGGTGTCTTTTCCCTGATCTACAACGGGAAGCTCCTGGCCGACCATTATATCAGCAGTACGCGGTTCAGGAATATCATCAGGAAACTGATGCAGGGAAAGGATAAAGGAGGCCGATAGGCCTGAAGTACCCTTTTTCAACAACTCCGGCAGCATAAATAAATAACCCGGATGATACCAGAGAGATGGTCATCGTGTGTCATCAGCCGGATGAGTAAAAGGGGGGAAGTCTGCAAAAGGAACCGGCAATAAAGCGGAACCCTCCGCTCCTGGCCATTGCATCCGGAAAAAAAGATATATTCAAAGTTGCGGGTTCAAAATCCTTAACTTGGTCTCGATAAGGGGTGAAACCGGGTAATATACCGGGTCGGCATTCCTGGAGGAACTAAAATAATCCTTCTCAGCAAGACGGATGGAATGACGGAGATCATCATCGGTAATTCCGAACTGTTCGAACTCGACCTTGCGGTAGAACTGTGAACCGTCATCAAAAACCCTGGCATTCCACATGTTCACCTCGTCCTTGTGGACCATGACATAATAAAATAACGATGTGTCAATCGGGGAGGGTCCCTTTCCCCCTGTTTTCCCTCTTTCTACTACCTTCTTATTTCCTGCCGCCACGGGCTTTTGCCTTGCATTCCGTGGGGCCGGCTCCAGTTTGAGCATAATCGTTACCTCCTTTATGAGTTGCCTGTGTTCACATCGGGATTCTTCGCCTCTCACGGCGAGTTATCTGACCCTTTGCATCCGAAAGGATCAAAACTTCTCTGCGTCCTTTTCATCACCCCCGGGACAGCAAAACGCTGTATGGAAGGAAGGTACTTTCCATTATATATATAATTATTTACTATAGTATCGTGTTGTACCGGCATGATCCCCTGCATCACACATTGCACCGGCAGGCACGGGAAATGACAAAAACTATTAAGAAAAAGTGAATCCCGGGATTGGACCTTTTACAGAGGTGAAGTCCGGTACCTGGTTTTTCCGAACGCAAAAAAGTATATTTATTGCCTGTTCACGGCCCAAGCGGGGTTGTGGAGAAGCCGAAGAATGTATCGGCGTTCTCCATGACCACCCAGTACCCTTTGAACGGCAGGATGTCGACCATCGGTCCCCCTCGTGCATATCCCCAGCCGGGCTGGTTCAGGGCCGGACTGATGACCATGCTGTACCCGGTCTTTCCTCCACTCGTCTCGTTAATGCTGATGAGTGCCTGCGATACGGGCATTACCGTAAATGATCCATCCTGGTACGGGGCGGCCGCACTGATCAGGCTGACACCTTCGGCAAGGAACCGGGACGGTGGTGCGGTTACCTCGGATGATGGCACGAGATATGCAATGGCCTGTCCGTTTACCTTGATATAGAGGGCCTGCAGCGGCACGAGGTCATACGAGGCATCAGGGACAAACCAGTAGCCGTTCCAGCCGAGGACCACGGCGATCTTTTCCTGTTCGCTCTGGTTGAAGATCCGGTCAGGCCCGTCATATTCTGCGTCAAGCCGGACCGGTGTTGAAAACAGGTTCCAGCTGTCACCAAGCGGTATGAAGAAGGAGGTCACCGGCTCAAGGTCTGCATACAGGTCAAGTGTGCCGTCCTTTGGAGGGTACGCGGTAATCGGTGCGGTAAAGGTACTGTATCCCTGTTTTTGCACGGTATAATTGTAGACGGGACCTGCGGTGAGATAGATTGTCGCAAGGAATGTCCCGTTTTCGATGATGCCTCGATAGCGGCCGTTGAAATAGACTTCAGCCCCGTCGACGTTCGAATGGACGAGGAAGTATCCCTTGTCCCCTCCGATCGGCGGAATATAATTAACCACGATCGGGCCGTCTGCGGTTTTTGTATAGGCGAGGTTCGCACAGTACACCGTGAGTGATACCGTATAATTACCGGGGGCCATGTAGGTGTGAAGCGGACTGTATTCTGATGAGGTCGTGTTATCCCCGAAATTCCACAGGAGCCCGGTGTGATTCGATACCTGCAGGAGCGTAAAATTAACGGGAAGCGGCGCAAAACCGCTTTCTGGAACAGCAGTGAAGAAGGCAAACGGCCGTGCATCGATGATGAGTTCCTCAAAATGTGCATGGATCGTGTGGTCTGATGTCACGTTGGAAAACGTATACGAAACCGGATTCCGTGACGGTTGAATTGCCACGGTCTGGCCATCGATTGAATAATTCCACACGACCCATGTCGTTCCTCCCCCCCAGCAGTTGATGTTCCCTGCGTCCGGTGTCATTACAAAGGTCTGGTTTGAACCTTCCATAACCAGTACAGGTCCTTCAGGCTCGATGATGCCGTTTAGTCCGGCCGTTGCAGTTATGGTAAACGTCTGGTCAGAAAGCACCGGAGGGCATAAGAGCGCAATAACGATAATGAACAGGCATACCCTTCCGGTCAGGTATCGGGACATATTCCTATATAGGTGAATTACCCTATAAATTGTTCGTCTTTCCCGGATAATTGCCAGCGCATTTATTGTTACCTCTCATACGCCGGATCCTTTTTTATATCTATCATATCCACTTCTGGCTATAGAACACAGATCAGGCGATGAAAATGATTCGAAAAATGCCGGTAGTAATTATGGTCCTTCTCCTCTTTCTCGTTGCTTTTGCGGTCCCGGTGATGGCCGCAGGCGGAAACGGAGGGAGTGGCGGGTCGTCAGGATCGGACAATTCGGGAGGAAATGGCGGGTCATCAGGATCGGATAATTCGGGAGGAAATGGCGGGTCATCAGGATCGGATAATTCAGGCGTAGCCAGCGGTTCTTCAGGGAACACAGGAACCGTATCTACACCACCCGGTCCGGAAGGCTCCCTGTCCCAGCCGCTGCAGGAAGAACAGGAAAGAAAACAACAGGAAACTATCGATCAGCCAGGTATCCGGATCAACCAGCAGGACCGCGACCAGGACCAGGGGAGAACGAATATCGGAATTACTGGTATACAGAATGATTCGGATCTGATCCGCCAGAGAGACCGCGATATTTTTCTCCAGCAGATAAGCGGGCAGCAACAGAACCTCTCGCGTGACCGCGACCAGGAACAGGTACAGGTTGACCTCGCTCTCTATGCACTTTCCCTCTCTTCGAATGTCAGCGGGAGCACCGCACCTCAACTTACCCGACTCGCAGCAGAGGTCAACAGTTCCTATGCTGCTGCATTACAGGCACAACAACAGATACAGCAGCGGGACTACTTCTCGCGGACGCTCTTTGGCGGAGATACGCAGGCAGCCGGACTGGTGCTTCAATATGCAGATCAGAACCAGCAGCGCCTTTCAGAGATGAATCAGCTGCTCATGAACTGTTCTGATTGTGACCCGCAGGTGCGCCAGATGCTGGAAGAACAGGTGAAAGTCCTTTCCCAGGAACAAAACCGTCTAACGGTTATTGCAGAGCAGGAACAGCGTGACAAGGGTCTCTTTGGCTGGTTACTCGGATAAATAAAAGATTTTCACTATTTTTTCCCAGCCCTGCCCGGATCTTTTCCGGAACAGGAAAATCAGGGGAGCGTGAAAACCTTACACTTCCTGTCCTGCCGGTTTGGTTATAGCGTCACCCCGTTGCAGGAAAAACCAGATGGAATGGTCCCAAAACCGGCTGTACAGGATTATTTCACACGTACCCGTTTGGTGAAAAAGTGAATACCGGTATGACCCGGGAACCCATTCGGACAGGAATACTCCATTGATCTTTTTCTGGGGAAGGAACAGGAAACGGGCGGATTATCTTACTATGCATGACGGGCGGAAATAAATTCAGATGATCCCGTGTTCTTTGAAAATCTTCTTTATTTCTGCCATTCTTACACGCTTCATCTCTGATCCGGGGAGATCTAATGAAATATCGGGCCCAGTTATTGATTCCGGTCGCTGCATTACATGTAAAAAACTGGCATTTGTGAATATATTCGCCGCAGATGCCGGGTGAATGTCTGATGACCGGCATTCTGCCGCGTTGTGATCCAGCCCGGTGCGGAATATCGATCAACGTCCCGCGGGCCCTGCTGAAACTCCCTTTCGTTGTTATCGGTTCTTTCCGGGTTCTTACCCGGCGTGTTTTTCCTGAAGGTGCTTTCCACCTATCAGCTGCTATTTTTTCCTGGCGGATTTTCAGTTCCTGTTCCGTTTATTTAATCGCAGGTTGTTCAATATTCAGCTTCTCCTCCCGGGTAATCTAATATGCCTGATGCATTGTCTGGAAATACTGTTCACATGACGAATCTGAAGTATATACAATTCTTTCTTTGATTCACCTGGGAAAACAGAATTTTCAAGTTTGGAGAAATTTTGTGACCTTTTTTATAAGTATACACCTGATATACCGGGGACGGAGAGACAGGTTTATTGACAGCCCGGGTTCAATGTTGTTGCAGGAGAGATAATACCTCGTGATAAAGCCCGCACTTCTGATCATTGACATGCAGAACGATTTCATCCGGGAGGGCTCCCCGCTCCGTATCGGCGGGGCAGAGGCAGTCATCGGGAACATGGCTCATCTCCTTGATCTATTCCGCAGATCAGGGCACCCGGTAATCCATATATTGAGAATTCACCGGAAGGATGGATCTGATGTGGAAATCTCACGACGGGACCTCTTCAGGAGAACACCGTTTGCAGTTGAAGGCACCCCGGGATCAGAAGTCATCAGGGAACTTTCACCCCGTCCCGGGGAATATACCATACATAAGAACAGGATGAGTGCCTTCATGAGCACTGATCTCGATCTCCTTCTCCGTTCACTCGGTGTTGATACCCTTGTTGTTACCGGTGTGCAGACTCCGAACTGCATCAGGACAACGGTTTTTGATGCTTTTGCCCTCAATTACGAGACATATCTTGTAAAAGACGCGGTTGCGGCACAAACCGTGGAGATCCACGAGTCAAATGTGCGTGACATGGCCGCTATCGGCATTCATGTTGTAAAGACAGATGATATCGGAGCGTTGATACGGGCCGGCTGATGGCTGCACTAAATGCCTCGATGGAACAGAAGCAAATGAAAATGGTGACAACCCCGGATGAGAGATCAGGATGTGGTCAATTTGAGTGCTGCAGGGAACATCGGCCGCCTGATAACTCTGTCCTCCTTCCCGTAGAACGGAACAGGTATGAATGAGAGACCGGGATAGGGTGACCATCAGGACATGGAGGGAACGCAAGGATGAGAAATTTCCCCCTCTCTTCCCGCAGAACGAAACAGGTATGCCTGATTAAAACAGGGGATCCTTCTCTTGTAAGGCCTTTTTTATTATAAACTGAGAAAAACCTGCGATGCCGCTCAATAAAACTCCT
>JBFYKV010000021.1:0-17109 GCA_041305745.1 Methanoregulaceae archaeon
GTCTGCGTGAAGGGTAATAGTCCCTCCTGTAAAAATCGATCCACCTGCATTTACTTATCCGGTATGGACATATCCATACAGGCCAGGAAAGGGAAAAGATGCCATTAAGACAAATCAGGAGTTCCCCGGGTTATGGTGAGGGCCGGGCCCTCGGTGATGTGCTCTTTGCCCGGCCCTAAAAGAGATTGGTTCATTACCCCTTGAGTATCACACTTGGAGTTTCCAGAGGTGTGACATATACCCGTTGACCAGACTGGCATTTTAACCCGCCTCGTGAGCGGGGTGAAAGTGATATGTACGGCCGGATAGTTAAAAAGAAAAGACATGCAGGTTGTACGCATCAAATAATGGCAGATCTTTGAATTATAGTTCATCGGGGAATACCGGTCAGATAGAGATCCTGCTCCCGCAGCCGCAGGGTTTTACCGGAAGAGAACGGGAAAAAATACTGATTGCAGTGCTGCCGGTGCAATGGCAGAGATATAATGCCTTTACTCTTTTTTCCCTGAAAAACTCCCCGGTTGCATTAATCCTCTCATTATCTGCGGTATAGAGGTGGATTCCCCCAATGACTGCTGCAATGTCCTCTGTCCGGGTGATACGTATTGCATAGTCGATAATATTGCAGATCCCGCTGTGTGCACACCCGGAAATAATAACCAGACCTCCGGGAGACCTGTATACGAGGGCGGTGTCGTCGGGAAGCAGGTCGGGGACTTCTTTCCCCTCAATAAGGACAAACCTGCCTTTTTCGGGCAGTTCATGACTGTGATGGCGGGGGATCTCCCCAAGATAGAGAAGATTTTCAGAAAGCCAGACCGGTCCTGCTGACAGCCTGATCGTGCACATCCGCGAAAGGGTCTCTTCATCGACAGGGATGCCGAATTCGCTCCCTTTCTTAAACTTCCGATAGAAGAGATGCGGGTGGCCGATACAGACAGGGAGTTTTGGGAGTGGCGAGTCAGCAAGAGAGGGGAGCCCCCCGGTATGGTCCCGGTGTCCGTGCGATAATACGATATAGTCAGGTTTTAGATTGATTCCAAGTTTTTTTGCATTCTCAAGAAATATCCCTGACTGTCCCGTATCGAACAGTATGCGGGTTCCGTCTGCTTCAATATAAGCAGAAAAGCCGTCTTCCGGGGTCAGGCCGGTACCCGGCGGGGTGGTATTTTCCACGAGTATGGTCACGGTCAGGAGATTCATCAGATACTATTCAGACCCTCTGGTTAAAAGTGTTCTTTCATGGTAGCGCTGAGTGGGGTAATACCAGATTTCAGGAAAGGAAATTTTTTGATACATTGAGTTTCGAAACGGGAACTTTTTTTTTAAATCTCACAGAGGACTGCCCATCAATGGTGACAGCCGGAGTTTAGCGTCGGCAATTACAAAATTTTGAGGCATTGTTGAAACAGACCTGAACCAGGAAAGTTCACTCCCGAATCATGAAAATGTCCAATCAAAATCTCCTTATATTGGGGTTTATTCCACCATCTTTATTGGAAATGCTTAATTTCGATAAAACATGTTCAAACCATTTCTCTGACAGGAGGAGGTCTCACCCCTCCATGCCCTGCCCCCGGGCGATATCCTGTACGCAGGGTTGATTGGGATTCTTTTATCTATTAAAAGAACGAAGCGGCGGTTCATATCGCATTATGGGTCCGCATGCACACAGCCAGGATATCAGCCCGGGAGTTCCTCGAGGAAGAGTGCAGCGAAAGAGGAATAATGAGAGGTGGGGAGGGTTTTTAAAAGAGCAAAATTTCCAAAAACTATGTATGCACTGAAATGAACATCTCTGGCGGGACCATGAAAAAAAAGAATGAAGTGGACTTAAAGGCAATCGCACGGGATGCCATGAGAAAGTACGGATTCGAGCCTGATTTTCCCGACACGGTGAGAAAGGAAGTCCGTGATACTGTGGAGAACTCCCCCGGAGGTGAACGGAACGATACCCGGGATTTGACAGGTCTTCTCTGGTCTTCTATCGATAATTATGATTCAATGGACCTTGACCAGATTGAATACTGCGAGGGGGAAACGGGTTCTCAGGTGCTTGTCAGGGTTGCTATTGCAGATGTTGATTATTATGTGAGAAAAGGGACCCTGACCGACAGACATGCATCGCATAACGGGACGTCAGTATACCTTGGCGTTGAGACATTCCCGATGCTTCCGGATGAGCTTTCAAAGGGGATATCCTCGCTTCTTCCTGGCGGGGATAAGCGGGCAATGGTCATTGAATATACAGTCCTCCCTGACGGTATTGTCCGTCATGGTGATATTTACCGGGCAGTTGTAAGGAACCAGGCAAAACTGGTATATGAGCAGGTCGGCGACTGGCTGGAAGGGTCAGGACCGGTTCCTGAAACGATTATGACTGTGCCCGGGCTGAAAGACCAGCTGCTCCTACAGGCCGAAGTCACCCGCCGGCTCCGTGCCCGGCGTATGGAGCAGGGGGCCCTTGACCTCGAGACTCTTGAGGCAGAAGCCGTAATGGAGAACGGGCAGGTGAAGGAACTTGTAGTCCAGCGCCAGAATATGGCCCGTTCAATCATAGAGGAACTCATGGTCGCCGCAAACCAGACCCTGGTGAGCCACCTCGGTGATGCCGGCATTTCCATGATCCAGCGGATAGTCCGTATCCCGAAAAACTGGGACGGCATTGTGGAGACTGCTGCAGAGTATGGTACACGCCTCCCTGCAGAGCCCGATTCAAAGGCGCTTGCTCTCTTCCTTGATGAAAGGCGGGCGGCCGATCCTGAGCGGTTCCCCGATCTCTCGCTGACGATTGTGAAACTGATGGGACCAGGTGAATATGTGGCATTTACCCCGGGAGATGTCCCTATTGGCCACTTTGCACTTGCTGTCATGGACTATACCCATTCGACTGCACCGAACCGGAGATACGTGGATATTGTCAACCAGCGTCTCCTTAAATCGGTGCTTGACAATAAACCCCTCCCATACCGGAAGAAGGAGCTGGACGAACTTGCCAGCTGGCTGACTGATCGCGATAAATCATCCCAGAAAGCCGAACGGTTCATGTTAAAGGCTGCAGCAGCAGTTCTCCTTCAGGACAGTATCGGTAATGCATTTGATGCCATTGTCACCGGAGCTGCAGAGAAGGGAACATATGTCAGGCTGATTTCACCCCCTGTCGAGGGGAGGGTGATGAAGGGTGAGCATGGCCTGAAGGTTGGCCAGAAAGTCGTTGTCAGGCTTTTAAATATCGATCCACGGAAAGGATATATCGATTTTGAGTGTACCGGCAGAAAGAGGAGATAAAAGCGTCGCGTTCCGCAGGCGGTACTGCAAGGCAGCTTAAACGGCGGGTTGTCAATGGATGTTCTCTTTCGATTATACTCTTTTGACCTCTGCAGGCCGGTTTCATGATATTCTCTTTTCTTTTCCCGCGTGTTTATATGAACTGTTATAAAGATGCTGATTTTCTGTTTTATCCCGGACTGGATGTACCATTGGGGCTTTATTTTGTGAAAGCCGGATAGAAAGAAGATATCCCGGACGTATGAATCATGGTGCCAGGGGTGAAAAAGTCCGTTTAATTTCTTCCGGGATTTTGTTATTCACGCTCATCTATAATCCAGAGGCTCGCAGCGTGCTCTGATCATATCTGACTTCGGGAGTATCCTGAATATTATGGCTCTTCGTTATTTCGTCCGGATATGATCCTTATTATACGAGTGATATGTGGAAGATTCTGTATTCATACCTCTCAAGAGAATAAACTTCGCCGACCCGATAGCCGCCCCGGCGACGATTCAGTGACTATTCAGTATACCCCTGAAGAACTGAGCTCCCCTCAACCCATACAAAACAGCGGGGAGGCAACAATATAGTCTTTAGTCTTGTTCACCGGATTTAAAAGGGTTTTCCCGTTCAGATTTTTGTTGGTGATACATAAGGATGTTGTTTAGTTCTTCGTATGCCCGCTCCCGGTCTTTTACTCCGGTAAACAGGATCCGGACATCATCGATATCATCCTTGATATAGACGGCCTCGTCATAGACGATCAAAACGATCTGGTCGTCAGGGCCGAACCGGTGTTCCTCGCACTCTCCTTTCATGTACCGTTCCCGTTGTTGCCGTGTCGGAACCGCATACCTGTTTTCAAAACGAAAGATACCCATGTAACTATCCTGTACACCATACTCTGCGTTTCTCGGATGTGAATATTCGCATTCCTTCAGACTTCAACCGATCAACCATTCCGTAGAATGAAATACCTTTCCAGCGGTCATTTGCAGGGATTTTTAAAAAAACCACTTCTAAGAACTATGTTCATAGTACTTACTTATGAAAACCAATGGAATTTTCATACCAAATCGCCTGCGGTATATTCTGTTCACCTGCAGAAAACTTTACACGAAATTATACACGGAACGCGCCGGATTTTTTTTATTCATAGACAATATCTGTTAAAAACAGGAGGAGCGGGGTTTAAATGCATTTATGACAGTCCGGTATGATGGAGGAAAATATAAGAAACCGGGAAAAAATAAACCTCATCAGGGGCTGTTGAAGAGTACCGGGACCTGGAAAAATAATCTCTTCCTAGCCTGTGGATCCTTCGCCTTCAAAAATATTTTTCAATTCTGACAGCAGGAGGCGTGTATTGACCGGTTTTGAGAGGAATGCACTTATTTTTAACGGGGTCCGTGACGCCTCTTCCTGCAGTGTTTCCTTGGCTGAAAAAATGATGACTGGGATATCCTTTGTCAAAACATCCGACCTCATGATACCCAGAAGCTGCCATCCGCTCATCGGCTCCATATTCAGGTCCAGGAGGACGGCATTAATATTCTTTTTCCCGAGAATATCAAGCGCTTCCTGCCCGGAATTACATGATGCCGTGAGATAACCGTTTTTTCTGAGCATGTGTTCAAGGCCGGTAACAATATAGTCATTATCATCGACAATGAGGATGAGTTTGTCCGGAACATGCGCTGGTGTTTGTGCTTCCTGCCTTGCTGTTTTTTCTGACGTTAAAAGAGATTCATGAGCGACCATCTGTTCGTAAGGCTCGAATCCCCCCGGTATCTCCTGCGGGAAGCGTTCCGCTTTTGGTTTACGGATAACTGTTTCAGTACCAATGCCGGAAGGACTCTCACCTTTCCGTGGCGGGACGGGAGTGTCAGGCGCCGGAACCCATTCCTGCTGCATAAGATTTTCAGTGACCGGGGGTTTTTCCTCCTGCTCAAGCCCGATTGGTCCTTCCGGGGGTACCTGGATCTCAGCGGTGGTCTTTATTTCGTCTGCGACAGGAGCAGGCTTACTTTCTTTAATATCCCTGATTTTCTCCTCTTCAACCGGTCTGGTCTCTTCTTCTCCTGATTTGGCGTGAATATTCTCATGTCCGGAAGTGGGAGTGTCAGTAATATATTGCGGAAATTCTTCTATTTCAGGGGGAAGGAGTGTATATCCCGGGATTTCGGCATCGATCTCAAATGGGAAGGGCTCAGTATTTTCTTCATCCGGTGAAATGGATTCAGAAGATGCCTGAACAGTGATATGAACAGGAATTTCTTCGGTGGTAATACCGATCTTTTCAGGAACAGGAGCGGGGATGAGCTCCTCATGTTCGGAAAGCAGGAGTTCCGGTTCTTCGGTGGTAATACCGATCTTTTCATGAGCAGGAGCGGGGATGAACTCCTCATGTTCAGGAAGCAGGAGTTCCGGTTCTTTGGTGGTAATACCGATCTCTTCATGAGCAGGAGCGGGGATGAGCTCCTCATGTTTGGAAAGCAGGAGTTCCAGTCCTTCGGTGGTAATACCGATCTCTTCAGCAGCAGGGCCTGATATGGGTTCTTCTATTTCCGGAGCCGGGAATTCAATCTCTTCCTTTGTAGCAGGATAGACGGGTTCAGGCTCATATATTCTGTCCCCTGCAGAATATACCTCCTTTTCATCTTCCTTTTCCAGCGGGGGCATTACCCTGTCAAAGGCGGGAGTATCAGCCGGTTCGCTTTTTGATGGCAGGCCTTTTGTTGTAGTCACAGGGATGTTATTCCCGGGAGCCTCCATCTCTGAGACGCTTTTAAATAAATTTTTCCAGTCAGGTTCTTTGTCGGCAGGGATTGTAGGGATTTCCGTCAAATCACGGGTTACCCTTGGAACAGGTTCCGGACTTGCCTGGTATTCAGGATCTTCTTTTGCATAACCGGCGGGCCGTGCGACATCCCGCAAAAAACTGATAGTATCAGATTCCGGGCCCTCTCCTTCTTCTCTCTGTAATCCCGTTTTCTCTTTGGGAGAGATGGCTGGTTGTACCGGAACCGGCGTTCCGGTGACAACAGGAGTGCTTACTACGGGTTCATGTGCGGGCTGCGGTGGCCTGATGCTTTGTAATTCTTTGACTTTCTCGTTACAGCTCCTTGCAAGGTCTGTTTTTCCGGTCTTTAAGAACGCAAGGCCAAGATTATTCCATGCGTCGATGTACCCGGGATAGATAGCCACGGCAGATGCATAAGACCTGATGGCATCTTCAAATTTATTCTGCCTGAAAAATGTATTTCCTTTATTTTTCAGGTCTACTGCAGCCTGGTTTACCCCTTCGGGGATTGTGGGGACTTTGTTTTCCTTCGTCTGGACGGTCCTGGTGTCAGGAACAGGTGCAGCAGGAATAGGGGGTGCGGGCTGAGCTTTTCTGGAAAGGTTCTTATCAGCTTGTGGCCGGCCCTTCTGGTAAAAATCATATGCAAGGAGGATAAGGAGGACTGCTATGGCAAAGAAAATAAATGGTAAAAATAAGAATAACGCGATGAATATGCTGACAATAAGCCATATCAATATGAAAATGATAGTATATTTCCGATCCATAATGCCCTCACCTCATCAGTATTGATTAATAATATATAAGTGAATTCCCACTCTTTTATAACTCTTCCCTTTTTGGGGATTATGTTATCCGATGTAACTGATGCGTAACATTCCCGGGTCTTTCAGGATGTGTGAGAAAGCGGCACCCGTAAAAAATACAACCAGGCGAGGAATATATCAAACGAGTAAAATGCTAAAAACACCAAAGAGAACTATGCACACAGGCATTACTTATAAAAACCAATGGGTTTTTCATGCCAAATTTCAGATCTGTCATGGTTCATACTGATGAAGAGAACAGGGTGGAGCCATATTATTTACTTTTCATCAGATACGGTTTTTAGGAAAGCAAGAATCAGAATTCATATCATAGCGTATTCTCATCGAATCATTCAATCAATTCGGTTATTTTTAAAACAGGAGCGCTATTACCGGTTGACCAGGTTTTTCTTGAAATGGTGCTTTTTAAGAGCGAATCCCTGAATTTATGAAAAAGATTATTGTGGGGGATCAGGGGGTACTCGTGACGACGGACAAAACGTCCGGACCGCATACCGTAAAACACCGCTCTCTCCGTCCATATCCCCGGAATTCGTGGAAAATACCATGCATGCCTGTGTTCCGCTTCCGAATGCAACAGGATTTCCTGAATTAATTGTCCCATATTCAACCGTCGTTCCAACGGTTTCGTACTGCCATCCGCGGTTGCTGTTCCATGCGTACTCCACCGATTCTGTTGTACCCATGGAATTTGACCGTGAATAGCTGATACCTGCATAACCTGTGTTCCTGACCGCAAGTGAGACATATTCACCGGGTTCACCGTTCGCGACAGTCTCATAGTGCCATCCGGAACGCCCCTTCGTAATATAGACTATTTCACTGTCCATACTACTCCCGGTTATTCTCATGAAAGCAATATGCGGAGTTCCGGGGAGGTCAAGATCAAATCCGGCATACCTGCCCGAATAATTGCTGTCCAGCTGTTCGGTGTGCCAGCCACTGCTGTCACGTTCTGCATACCATTTCCCGCGTTTATACCATGTCTCCATCCGGGTGTATACGATATGCGGGTCACCGTTCCGGTCAAGCCGGATCACAGGCCAGGACATATTACCACTGGTATCAACGGTTGTGATGTCCCAGCCGTGCGTGGTTTTCTTCGCGTAATTTAATCCTCCTTCAGGATAGGAGATATACGCAATGTGGGGAGTACCCCTGATATCCACGGCTATGGCCGGGTTACCGTATGTCTGTCCGATTGTCGTCAGCGTTTCTATATGCCAGCCGAAGCGGTCCTTGTGGGCATATTTTATGCCATATTCTGCACTCACGCCGTCAAGAAGATACCCGTAGATGATATGAGGATAGCCGGACTGGTCAGTGACTACCTGCGCATCACGAAGCACCGATGACTGGTCATCGACCGTCTCAATCTTCCACACACCCCGTTCCCGTGTAGCGTATAGCAGGGAATAATCAAATTCGTTTCTTTTCACGGTAAAACAGATATGAGGACAACCATTTCGGTCTGTGGTAAGATACGGGGAGTAGTACGCCTCCCCGGATTCATCGATCGTTGAAACCTGCCAGGCAATAGTTAACCCGTCTGTTCCCGGATTTCCGGAAAATACAGGCTCGATTCCGGTCACAGCTGCACCGGTGCCTGTGTCGGATGACGTGCCTGCATGGACACACGTCAGGATACCAAGAATAACCCACAAAACCAGCAGTATTTTCTTTTTCGTCATTTGATTCAACACCTTTGACTGCCCCGCGCTCTGAAGCACGGTCTATCTGTGATTTCGGCGTTGGTGTATATAAGCAGATAGATCCGGATGAAGGAAAAAAAATCAAAATTTTCGTTTCAATTCTTAAAAATAATCAAAAAACAGGGAATATGCTAATCAGGCCAGTTATCAGGATTTTATCAGTGTTTTTTATTTTTCCCGGCACATTCCCTGCAGCACCCGTTCTCATCAAAAATATCGGTCCGGTAATTTTTTCCGCATCGGAAGCACCGTAGAACATAAAATTTCCGGCATGCAGGGCATAGCTCAAATCCGTCGCGGGGGGAAATACACGAATCAAGGAAATAAGTGCGGTGGCATTTTTCGCATTCAACTATCTTCTGGTTGGATTTTTTTGCCGCAGCTGCTAATATGTCTGAAATTAATTCATTATCTTTTTCAGGAGTTATATTTCCATTTGTTATTTCGGTGTCCCTGTTATCTGGTGTCATATGGTATCCTCGTTATTTAATTATTCTTCATGAATGTGTTAAATTTTTTTGAATTGTCTCTTTTGGCGTGAATCAGAGTTTATAAATCTTTATCAGGTGCATAAATAATGCCGCATTCGTAACATTCAACGACTCGTTGTTATCATTCCATAACATGGAAATAAGTCTGCTTTTCCAGAGGACTTCACTTTATCCTGTTATTGATGGATTCGGGGGAAATACTTTGCACAGGAATGTGTATATCAGACCGTTTGATGCCGGTATCAAATCAGGATATACCGCCTTTTATCATTTCCGGGGTTGCAATATAATCCGGGAGTCTCACTATGCATATGAGGGATGCAAAAGACGGTGACTTTGCAGGGATTAGAGACCTCTATTCCCACATGCACGAACAAGATGAACAGGCCGGGAATCCTGCACTTCAGAGGGCATGGACCAACCTGATGAATGATTCCCGTTTCTGCCTGTTCATCCTCGAAAACGTTTCACTGCCGGTGAGCAGTTGCGTTTTCTCAGTCATCCCGAACCATACCAGGGGTGCACGTCCGTGTGGCATCATCGAGAACGTTGTGACCCGGAAAGAGCACAGAAATAAGGGATATGCGGGGGCACTTCATACGCATGTACTCTCATATGCCATGAAAAAGGACTGTTAAAAGGTAATGCTGCGTACTGGCCGGAAGGACGATGCAGTCTTTTCGCTTTACAAAAAAGCAGGTTTTTTTCGAGGAGTTAATGAAGGGTTGACAGCCTGTCCTCCGGGAAGTTAAAGGGAATCCGGCCGAAAGTTCTTTGAATCCCTTAAAGGATTGTGACCAGATGTTTTTCCCCCTGTCTATGCAGTGACTGTCATTTTCGCCCGGACCAGTCCGATGATCCAGAGCATTCCCAGGCCGATCAACCCTGCTCCAAGAACCATGACAAGGACTGCAGGATCATCAAACCCGATAAATGCAGCGACTGCTGCAATTGCAATATGCCTTTGAGCGGTCCCGAAAGAAAGGATCTCTTTTTTTCCGGGTCCCCGTCCCGACAGGAGATACCCGGCACAAAATGAGACAAGTATGAAGAGAATAGCGGCGATGATTCCGCCTGTGCCGACAACTCCGGGCAACTGTTCATTATTGACAAGAAATACCGCAATAAATGTAGCAATAAATGCGATGTAGGTAATAGCCGACATCCAGCGGCTGATCCTGACAGCGACAACTTCATTTCGTGAACGGATGCCCATAGCTGCGGCAAAAGGAATGAGCACCAGCAGGATCAATGCCGGAAAGAGAATGTAGACAGAGACCGGCGGCATAAAAGGTGCGAACAGAAAGAGAATCGGTATCAGAACGACTGCAGAGATGATCATGAGAACTGCCGAAAGCGCTGCGGCCTGCCCGGAATATGCTGCTCCGACCTGCACGGCACGTGGCAGGAATGCGGACCCTGCAGCACACCCGACGAGGGTCAGTCCGATTATTATACTTTCAGAAGGCTGAAACGAGAGGGCAAGGAGATATGCCACTACCGGGACAATGACGATATTTGCTAAAAGTGCCGTAAGAATGAATCGTTTATCGCTTAAAAATGTCAGCAGGCTTCCTTTTGTAACCGATATCCCTGTTGCAAGGGCCGATGCGACAGCAAAAATTATTACTCCGGCACTTGCGATAAAAATGAGGATCTCGGTGATCTTTGATGCAAAATAAAGGACAAATACCGCAGCTACCAAAAAACCGGTGACGGTGAAGAGAATTGAAGGAAATTTTCGCCATTTCATGAGCCATGCAATAACCGGTGTCCCGTAGAGACCGATTCCGGGGATCCATGCGATAAAAATGCAGGATAAGGCGCCGTATTTCTGGATCTGCGGGTACTTGTCAGTTGTATTGCGGAGCCGGTCGATCCAGTTGTTTACACGCTCTGATGTTGCTGCAAGCCCCTGGCACACCGAGAAAATGGCCAGAGAGATACCAAATGCAAAAAAACCCATAATTAAAATGATTGAAAAAGGGGTGAGGCCGATGGCGAGGCCGACTGGCGGGGCTGCGGCCTGGAGAAGGAAGAGGGAAGTCACAAGCGTGAGGATAGAACTGCCGGGAATTCCGGTAACCGCCCCGATGATAAGTGGTGCCGCCATGCCCGCAACAATAAAAACAAGTACCGCCTGCAAAAGTTTTTTCACGACATACCGCTTGTTTCCCGCCTCTTTATTCATATATTTACTTTGTTTCTTTATGCCTCCTGATAAATCTGTTTCAGGACGGCCGGGTAAGGTTCCAGTCTGCCAGGATTCTACGGGTTGATACTACCCTGCCCCTTCACAGGCCTGCGTATCCCGTATCGCGAGAACAGAATGATAAGAGGCTCCGCCCGTTCATCCGACCTTTTCATTGACCGTTTCGTGTTCCGCTGCAAGTCCCCTGATGATATCGGCAGTAAGCAGGTCAAGAACCGTCAGATCAGTTCTTCTGATCTCTACCCGTGCCGATTCAAAGACATATTCGGCCGATTTTCCTACAAGAGTCTGTTTTGTATAGACCACGTCCGGCTTTAATGAAAGGACAAATTCTGCGGTCCTCATACCTTTCTGCCGTTCCATATCTTTTGCAGGGTTTGGCACTATCTTCTTATTTTTTATTACCGGTTCACTGACAGAAACGTCAATAATGGCAAAAAAGGATGCCTCGCCAAAGTGAGGGCTTATTGTTCCTGACGGGTCGTCAAGCGGGATTGCAAACCGCAGGTGTGACCGCTCTTCCGGTTCGTAATGGATAATCACGCGTTCCACGTTCGGGAAAAGTGCGGGTATTTTCGCCTGTATACGTTCGCTTGCGAGATGGGCGTTTTCGAGGTCTGTCTCGTGCATCACGACGGTTGCCTCGACGAAGATATATCTCCCCGAATTCCGCCCCGTAAGGACTTTGATCTCTTTCACCAGCGGGTCAGAGAGAATTGCAGACATGATCGCATTACGGGTTTCATAGTCGATGGATGCGTCGAGGAGCGTTCTCATGCTGTCCTTAAGTATACCCCAGCCAGACCATGCAATAAAGAAGGCGACGATAATCGCCGCAACATTATCGAACGGGATCCCGAAATATTGTGCGAGGAGTGCGAAGAAAACGACTGATGTGGAGAGCACATCGACCCGGTGCTGTTTTCCGTCCGCGATCAGGCCTGGTGAATTGCATGCCTTCCCCACCTTTATTTCAGAATTCCCGAGGAGATACGGTATCGATACGAGTGCGGCAACTGCGAGGAGAACCCATCCCTGCGAAGGGTGGACCGCCCCTGTCCCGGTGATGGCTTCCGCAGCTATCTCAAATGCCGTGAAAAAGACAAGGATTGCTATTATGACCGATACAATATTTTCCACCTTGTAGAGGCCGTATGGAAAACTCCTGCTTTTCCGTGTCGAGAGTCTGATACCGACTATGAGGGCGACCGACGCAATCACGTCGATAAATGAATGGATGGCATCGGCTTCAAGCGCAAGACTCCCCGAGATATGTGAAAGGAACAGTTTTACCGCAACAAGACCGGCATTGACGAGGAGCGAGTACCACGCGACACGGGTGATGACGGTATCTGTCGCCTGCCTGCGGTTTACCGTAGTGGCTGCCATATCGTCCTGCACAGATACGCTCTCCTGTACTGTTCCATTTCCCGGTCAATGGACATAATAGTTGTGAAAACTGCGAAAATTCGCATATTTATACGCGTTTCATCCACTGGCGCAGGCGCATACCGTTGACAATAAGTGTTAATCCAAGGAGTATTGCGATGCTTCCGAGGAGAATCATCAGGAGGACAACAGACTGGTCCGGCAGGAATATAATAAGTGCGGTAAGGAGAAGTGAGAGGACTCCGACTGACAGCCATTTAAAGAACCCGTCAGGTACTGCCTTTCTGCCATGTGAGACACGCGAAAGCGCAACAATCGCACTTCCAAATCCCCAGACCGACAGGATTGCAAGGATAACCGTTCCCCATAGTTCAAGACCTGAGACGAGTGACACTGCACCGATCACCACCACTCCTGCCCCCATGAGGAAATTCCGCCCGGAAAAGAGCGAAAACGGATTAAATTTCATCCCTTTTGCCATTGTGATGACACCGAGGATGATGAGGAGCACCGGGATCAGCAGGTTTGAAATAGTCCCGTACGTGATATACGGGTTGAGTATAATAGAGATCCCGACCAGCACCGTGGACAACCCGATGAGGACAATGATCTGCCATGCAGTCGTCTGTTCCTCGAGGGCTGCATTCGTGTCTCTCCTGTTCATATCCCTGCTCCTTGTTGCGAGGGCGACGACTGTACCGCCAATCATCAGGAGCAGGGGTGCGTCGTCGAAAAGGTGCATGACAGGATGGAGCTTCGGGTCGTACCGGTCAATGTGGACACGCCATTCTGTCCCGGTCTCATGGACATGGTATTGTCCCTTACGGTAACTGGCAATAGTGCCGGGCGACGGAATATTGATTGCTGATCGCTCCCAGCCGGCATCCAGGGTTTCGGTTACGGATTCCTTCGGGATCTTTACTTCCCAGACTCCCTGATGAAGTGGTTCCAGGAAATCATCAAGTTGTGACATCTTCGTAACACCGGCTCTGGAAATATATGCCTGATATTTGTCTGCATGCAGGTATTATCTCTTGTCGTTTTACTCATAACGAATACAGGGTATATCAGGCCATCATGCAGAAATTTCCGGGGAACGATAGTTTGTAGAAATGTTTTACCGGGTCTGAACCCTGCCAGCAGGTATCATTTCGCCGTTACCGCACGATCTAAAAGAGCACAGGTCAGTGGAACTTGTGAGCAGCCCTGTGAAATTCCGTTATGTTTAAATTCTGGGTAGTCTCACTCCAGAGTGGAGTTATAATGGACTGGATCGCAGCTATTGCATTTATTGCAGGGATAATCACAATCATAGTCGGAATAGCGCTTTTGTTTAACCTTTCTATAATTATCCAGATTATGGACAAGATCTTCGGCATTTTCTGTATTGCATTCGGTATGGTTGCCATAACTTTTGGCTATAAACTCATAAAAAGCGCTTAATCCGGGTTTTCCGGATTAATTATGTCTTTTAAGAAGCCGTGCAAGCGAAAGGACAGCGATTATAATTGCCCCGATGTATACGATAAAGGTAATATAAAAGAGCCATCCTGTTATCGGGGCATCAGCAGCATGTACGACGATTGAAGCACCGATTACAATTGCTGCCGCGATCATCCCGATAAGGGCCCTGTCAGAGGACTGCTGTATGGTCGTGCTGAGCGTTTTTATATCATTTGCCTCGATTTCGAGTTTGAAATCGCCGTGCCCGATGCTGTTTAGTGTCTGGTTGACCGCTTTTGGCAGATTCATCATGGCTTCGGCCATCTCCATCAACGAGAGAGGAAGTTTGCTGAGTGTTTCCTGTGAAAGGAAACTGCTCCTTACAATCTCTTCGAAATGGGGTTTAACCCGCTGGTTGAAGTTAAATGTGGGGTCAAGCTTGAGTGCCACGTCATAGATCATCCAGATAACCTTGAGGACCATCATCAATGAACCAGGAACTACAAGGTGGTATTTCTGGAGAATTTTCGGGAGTGATTCCATGGCACTGCCGACATTGAACTCGCTTAGCTGAGATGACTGGTACTCCCTGAGTGCCGAATACAATTCGTCTTTTAATGGCTCGATGTCCTGCTGACGGAATGTAAGACCAAGTTTTTCAAAGCATTCGACAAGTGAATCGACATCGCTTTCAACAATTGATACCAGCACCTTGACAAAAATCTGTCTTCGCTCGGGCCTGAGGAGGACCACCATGCCAAAATCAAGGAATATGAGTTGTCCATACGGGGATACGAGGAGGTTTCCGGGGTGCGGATCGGCATGGAAGAACCCGTCACGGAAGATCTGCCTGATATATGCATAAAATCCGGCATCTGCTATTTTTACCGGGTCCACTCCCCATGAACGGATAGTCTCGAGGTCATCGACCCTGCACCCGCTGACAAATTCCATCGTAAGGACCTGTTCTCCCGAATATTTCCAGTAAATCTTCGGGATCTTGATTTCAGGGATATCTGCCATGCTGGCGGCAAGGATCTCGGCATTTTTTCCCTCTCTTGTAAAATCAAGTTCTTTTCGAATCTGAATTGCAAACTCCCTGACCATCTCGTGGGGGTTAAAGACCCGTGCTTCCGGCGAGAGTTTCTCCATCCGCTCCGCCATCTTCTCAAACATCGGCAGGTCGATCTCTATCAGTTTTCCAATTCCGGGACGCTGGACCTTGACGGCAACGACAGTTCCGTCATGAAGAACCGCCTTATGGACCTGCGATATCGAGGCCGCCGCAAAGGGAATTTTATCAAATTCGAGAAATGCTTCGTCAATGGGGCCGCAGTATTTCTCTATTGTCGGACGGACATCCTCAAACGGGAGTGGAGCTACCTTGTCCTGGAGTTTTGAGAGTTCATCGAACATCTCCTGCGAAATCATCTCGCGCCGGGTAGAGAGGATCTGCCCGAATTTTACAAAAGTCGGGCCAAGGTCTTCAAGGACATGACGCATTCGCTCATATACCGACATCCCCGCAATATCGGGATGTAATCGTTCATTTATATTCATGGCAGCAAGTCCGGGCGAGAGATCCTCAAGGACGGTTGTGCCAAACCCCCATTTCAGGAGAACCTCCCCGATCTCCCGGTACCGCTTCAGACTTGTCACGGGCTTTGCCTGCATACACCAATAGTAAACACCACGAAGGGCATAAATGGTTGTATTTGCATTTTGAGCAGAAGAAGGAGTCTTCTTTTTCACAATAAGGGGGAATCGTGTTCCATTTGATACTATTGTGGGTAGCCGGCACCTGATCACGAGCGACAATGATACCTGTTGTCTGGACGAGTATTTTAATCAGGGCTGTTTTTTTTATTGAATAAAAGAGATTATCTGCCCGATTTTATACAATGATATCCGTTACATTTCCTGTATTATCACCGTAACAGAAGAAAATCCCGGCCAGTTTTCCCAGGAGAACGCGAAATTTATAGAAAAAACCAGTTCAATGACCGGAGTAATCGCCCCTGTTATAGCAGGAGACGATCCGGTACGATTTCTTAGGTGAATGCTAAAAGAACATTCAGGCGGACTTTGCCGCGAGTTCGATGTCCTCTTCCTTGATAGTCTTTCGACCTGCATGGAGCGCAAGCTTGTTTGCTTCCTTTGTCAGGTCTGCGATGTATTCTTCTGCCTTTGCAACAAGTGCGGCAGCTGCATCGCTGCCGACTCTCTCTGCTCCATTGTTCTTTGCAATTCTGATAACTGCAGCAATTGGTAAATCAGCCATTTAAAGCCTCAAATAATACTTTATCAAATACTATATAAATCTATTGCTGAATTCTTCCCTTTTTCCTGCTGGTTTTGTATTCATGTCTCACTATTGGGTCCGATCCGGAAAATACGGATCCAGATAGAACATATAAAATTGTTATCATAATAAGGTTATTTTAAAAAAATAAGGTTTTTAATACGAAATTAAGCTCATGTGCATCCGCCATGCGGGGTGACACGATATTTACGATTGTTACCAGTTCTTACAGGAGTGCCGCAAGGCTGTCCGGCAGTTATCAGATTATGATTGCAGTGAGACATTTTCCTGAAAGGGGGTAAAATCCGGCAGAATGCCCGAAAAAGAGAGAGACTCCTGTTATCAGCACGACAAGTTCCGGCAGGTCAGTGGTATCATCCTGACTCACGATTGCAAGGCAGGCACATGGAGGTCCCATGACGGGACCTTCTAAATTCTTCAGACGGGCAAATGGCTTAATTACAGGAAAACAATGGAATTCATCGGTTTTCTAAACGGGCTGCAGCAATAAAGCGTGTGACTGTTGCATGACGAAATAAAAAAGGATGACCCGGGAGGGTATTACAACAATGGTACCATATTAATGTTTAAGTTCGTAGTCTTCCCCTGCTGAATCACAATCGTGGATGTTGAATTTTCATACCCGGTTGAAGCCAGCGT
>JBFYKV010000022.1:0-4683 GCA_041305745.1 Methanoregulaceae archaeon
ATTTGCATACCGGGTACCGTGCATCCCGAGCATTCCAAGGTTGAGAGGATGGGTGCACGGAATCGCCCCGAGTCCCATCAGGGTGGTGGTAACCGGAATCATCAGCGTCTCTGCAAGGGACACCATGTCTGATGATGCATTCGATGCGATGACACCCCCTCCTGCATATATCAGCGGACGTTCCGCCTCTGCAATCATCTCGGTTGCCTTCTCAATCTGCCGTGCATGGCCCCTGTATGTCGGCTGATATCCTCTTAATGTAACCGGCTCGTTTTTTGGAAATTCGTACTCGATCTCACGGGTTGTTACATCCTTCGGGAGGTCGACCAGCACCGGCCCCTGCCGCCCGGTCCTGGCTATATAGAATGCCTCACGCACGACATGGCCAAGGTCCTCGGTTCTTTTCACCAGGTAATTGTGTTTTGTGACCGGCATCGTGATGCCGGTGATGTCAGACTCCTGGAAGGCATCGTTCCCGAGCAGGCTGGTAGGGACCTGTCCTGTAAGTGCGACAACCGGGATGGAGTCCATGTACGCCGTCGCTATCCCGGTGACGAGGTTACATGCACCCGGACCTGAAGTTGCAAGGCATACTCCTACGCGGCCGCTCGCCCTGGCATACCCGTCGGCAGCATGTGCTGCTGCCTGTTCGTGTCGTACCAGGATGTGCTGCAATGGTGAATCATAGAGTTCATCATAGATCGGCAGCACCACGCCACCGGGGTAACCAAAGATGGTTTCGACCCCTTCGCGTTGCAGCCCTTCAATCAGTATTTTAGCTCCGGTTTTCATCCTCTTCCCTCAGTAATCTGTTCATACCGGCAATCACCGCTTCCACACTGGCCATTATTATGTCAGTGCGGGCACCTCGAGACGTAATTATCTTTCCGTCCTTACTTAATCTTACCGTTACTTCGACGAGGGCGTCAGTTCCGCCCCGTATTGCATCCACGTGGTATTCTTCAAGCCTTATATCCGCCACAAACGCCACTGATTTTCTTAATGCCTCCATGGCGGCATCAACCGGTCCTGTACCTGTCGCAGCGCTGGTTATCTCTTCACCTTTCACCACCAGTGTGACAGACGCGGTCGGTATCACATTGCTTCCGCTTACCACCGTAAACTGCCTCATTTTCAGGACCGGTCTGCACTCGATGACCATCACTGCCTCCGCAATGGCCATCAGGTCAGCATCCGTCACTCTCTTTCCGGAATCCCCGAGCTCCTTAATCCGCTTTACGATCTCCTTTAACTGCATCTCCTCCGGGTTATACTTTAACTCGTGAAGTGCAGCCTCGACCGATGCCGTTCCGGAGTGCTTGCCGAGCAAAATGCGGCGTTTCCTTCCCACCATTTCGGGCTTGATCGACTCGTAGGTGCTCGGCTCACGAAGGACCCCGTGTGCATGAATGCCACTTTCGTGCGTAAATGCCATCTCACCGATCACCGCCTTGTTGGTGGGAAGGGGGATACCGGTCAGGCGTGATACGACGGACGAAAGGTGATAGATATCTTCGGTCACAATCCCTGTCCGGTAATCATAAAGGATTTCAAGCGCCATTACCAGTTCTTCAAGGGGCGTGTTTCCTGCCCGCTCTCCGAGGCCGTTCACGGTGACATGGGCACACCCGGCACCGGCTTTCAGGGCTGCAACCGTCGTTGCAAGAGAAAAGCCAAGATCATCATGGCAATGGATACTTAACGGTGCCAGGCAGAGTCCCGGTATAACCTCGGAGGCTTTTTCAGGGGTCATCAGGCCGACCGTATCGCAGAAACAGAGGCGGTCTGCACCTCTCTCGATACCTCCCCGGTAGAGTTCCCTTAGAAATACCGGGTCAGCCCTTGATGCGTCTTCGCCGCTCAGTTCAACGATGAGTCCCCGCCCTTTGGCGTATTCGACTGCGCCAAAAGCCATTTCACATACCTGCCCGCGTGTCTTACGGAGTTTCTTCTGGATGTGAAGGTCGCTGACGGGAATCACAAGGTGTACCGAGTCTGCACCGTAATCTGCTGCATAATCAATATCCTGCTGTACTGCACGGACATACGTGCAGATCTCAGACGAGAGTCCTGCATCAGATATCAGCCGTATCGCGTCCCTTTCACCTTCGGAAGCAGCGGCTGACCCGACTTCTACCACGTGGACACCGATATCGGACAATTTCGATGCAATTTCAAGTTTTTCAGCAGGGTTCAACGATACGCCCGGGGTCTGTTCACCGTCACGTAATGTCGTATCAAAAAAGCGTATCTTTTTAGTGAATAAAACGATCTGTCATGGAAGTTCCACCACAATATATCTTTTGTGTGGGAGATTATTTAAAATCTCGTGTTTCCGGGTGAAAAAAAATGAATGACAATTTTTTTGTGTCTGGTGCACGTTAAAGCCGGAAAGGAGAACTTCATTCAATACATGGGATAAACCGTTACCTGTCTTTGCGATTTTTTGGCGGGTGCAGTTTTTTACTTTTCCCTGTTCCATATCAACCAATACAAGACAGCGGGGAGGCATATTTCAGGCCCTTCGCGGTATCGTGTGGATACGATCTTTCCTGTTGAATGAAATGTAAGGTCTTTTGCACCCGTAACTTTCAACACGATACGCTTCGCCGCCCCCGAAGGGCTTCCTGCCGGCGATTCAGTGACGATTCAGTGTTCCCATGATGATCTGATCTCCCCTCAACCCAATCAAACCAGCCGTGAGGCATATTTCAGGCCCTTCGCGGTATCGTGTGGATACGATCGTTCCTGTAGAATGAAATGTAAGGTCTTTTGCACCCGTAACTTCCAACACGATACGCTTCGCCGCCCCCGAAGGGCTTCCTGCCGGCGATTCAGTGACGATTCAGTGACGATTCAGTGTTCCCATGATGATCTGATCTCCCCTCAACCCAATCAAACCAGCGGGGAGGCATATTTTAACTCATGCGGACAGAAATGCAGCAGTGAAACGGGAATAACACAAAAAAAACATATCTGAAAGCAATTTTTTAAAAAAGAGTATTAAATCTGCGGTACAGGACCCTCCCCGGCGCTCTCATAGATCAGTGTAATAAAGCGGGCCTCGAAGAGAATCAGCAGTGGAAGCAGGAACAGGTAGATTAACCAGCCGATGAAGGGAATTGCCATGATAACATTGAGAACCAGGGCAAAGATGAGTGCCACGATGAAGAGAATAATCAGGGCAACAATGTAAGTTCCCCAGCCGATTGTTCTGATCGTTGTGAGAATTGCACTGAAATTAAACGCTTCGCCGAACTTGTCAGTGCGTGCAAGGCGCACCATGCCGATACTCGAGATGAGTCCGATGATAAACCCGACGATAACCGCAATTAGTATGCCAATCAGTATTCCTGCCAGCGCTCCCACGAATGCATCGGGATTTGTCACCATGTAGTCGGGATTTCCCTGCAGGAGAGGTGCAACACTCAGTATTGATCCACCGATGAACACGATGAGGATAATGATAACCGGTATCGCGTAAATCAATCCGGCAACCAATAATTTCAGGCCGTCAATGAAGAGTTTTCCCCAGTGTTCCATATCCGGGGCAGGTTTTTTACCCCTGTACACTTCCATCATGTAACCCAGAATCAGAGGGAAAATAATCGTGCTGATTACAAGGAGTATCCAGCGTACCCATTTTCCCCATACGGCATCCTTGGCATACTCAAGGGAGTCGCCTAACATGTTTCCATATTCCATTTTTTCATCACCTGATGTATGAGTTAGGAGTGGGCACAGGGATTTAAAAATATATTGCCGGATAACGATAAATTCACCATTTTTTTTTAGATTTGGAATCTGATGTAAATGGTGAGATTGATTTTTTTTCCCTCTCCTGAATCATTTTTTAAAAAGAGAGTCCCTGAAATCGTGCATTGATTGCAATAATACACTGATGCACGCAGAATTGTTCAGAAATGGTTATCCTGTCATGGTGCGCAACAGAGTCCTCTAAAAAAGGTCGGTACACTACGTATCAGAAAAACGGGGTCCTGCATTCAGTATTATCTTCTTCCTGTTCGAAGGTGAAGATTTAAATCTCAGAACTTCCCGAATCTTCGCATTTTCCGCTGATGTTTGGCTCTTCGCTATTCTGTGTGGATATGATCTTTCTTGCAGGAGTAATTTGTGAAGACTTTTTTCATCCATACCTCCTGATACAATACACTTCCCTGCCCACGAAAATACCGCGAAGGCTAAAGCCTGACGAATCCGTGGCGACGATCAGTGGAATAGTGAGAGAGCGGGAATTATGGTAACAGAGCGAAAAAATTCCATTAATCCCGGCCTGGATTGTAACACTCATTAATGCGGGCAGCGCTATTCAGAAATGGCTCTCGTGCAATAGTGCGCAACGGAGTCCTGGTAAAAGATCTGCGTACTGTTACCAGGGGATTCAATGCCAGGAATGCATTATTCACTTCTTCCTGTATGAAAGTGAAAATGTAATCCCGGATCGTTCCAGATCTTCAACGTGAGTTGTAAACCATGAGAGTGGCTCTGCTGCTGTCCTTTTTTGGGAAAACCCCTGCTGATGGTTATTTTTTACCTTTTCAAAGAATTGAGTTTCAATAAAATCACGGAAGAGAAAAAAATTCTCCATGCATGATTATACCCTCCCGGTGAAAAATAGAAATCAGGAAAAGAAGATTATTAATGCCTGAAATACCGTATACC
>JBFYKV010000023.1:0-6423 GCA_041305745.1 Methanoregulaceae archaeon
TTTCATCCTTTTGCCGGCCGGTGTTGTGCCTGACCGGTAAAAACTACCTCCATTTAACGTAAAAGTTTTTGAATATAGACAGCATTCAAACAATTAAAGGAAAAATTCAGTAGGGTTCTCCAAATCTGTACGGCTGAACTGATCCAGCCGGCTGGAAATGATCCCTGCGCAGCACTGCAGGGAATGGTATGAAACGTGCGGGTTCCCGGATACAGCCTGATGATCGTGTATTGCCCGGTGAAAAAGAAGTCGGTAAGGTAAAAGCAATGGAAATAATAAAAGACAGGGAAAGCTCAGGGCCGGTCGAGGATCGTGTTGCCGTCCTTGAAAGGAAGATGAAGGATATGGAAGCACTGGTAAAAGGCCTGACTGAAGAACTGCTCGATCTTAAGTCAATCGCCATGAGGCTGAACAAAGTATCAGAGGAGCGAAGGACCGAGCTCCGGATGGTCAAGCCGTCAACCGCTGCAACAGGAACAGCTTCAAGTACAGTAATCATGCAGAAAAGACCGGGTCAGTCTTCGGGCAGTGTGAGGGTACCCCAGCCCGTGCCCGAACCGGAACCTGAAAAAATGGACATGATAATGCAGCCTGACGGGACTTTAAAA
Organism: Methanoregulaceae archaeon; assembly: GCA_041305745.1. Lineage (GTDB taxonomy): Archaea > Halobacteriota > Methanomicrobia > Methanomicrobiales > Methanospirillaceae > UBA467. The sequence goes on from JBFYKV010000023.1 coordinate 609, forward strand.
CCCGAAAAGCGCAGGGGTGACCATGAATATATCGTGGCCTCAGCAGGGTTCGCAAAGAAAAAACAGAGTAGCAGTCAGGGATCCGGAAAAAGGAACGACCTGATTGTCGCAGAGGAAGAAGAGAAGGACTCTTCCGGAAACAAGCAGTAGGAGCTGCAAATCTTTGCATATCACAGAGCTGGAGATAGATAATTTCAAATCATTTGTTAAAAAGACAAAAATTCCTTTTCATGAAGGGTTTACCGTAATTTCAGGCCCGAACGGATCAGGTAAGAGTAATATAATCGACAGTATCCTTTTTGTACTCGCCCTTTCAGGTTCACGCACGCTGCGTGCAGAGAAGCTGACCGACCTGATAAATTTAAATTCAGGTAAAAATCAGGCAGAGGTAGCCATCACATTTTCTGACGGGACGCGGATCAGGCGAAGGATAAAACGTACGGGAAATGGCTATTACAGTTATAATTACCTGAATGAACGCCTCTGTAAGCAGGCCGATGTCACCGATTTCCTGGCTAAATTTGGAATAATTCCCCATGGGTATAATGTAGTAATGCAGGGAGATATCACCCGCATCATCGAGATGAGCGATAACGAACGGCGTAAAATTATCGATGAAATTGCAGGTGTAGCCGAGTTCGATTCAAAGCGGGACCAGGCACTTTCCGAGCTTGAGATTGTACGGGAACGAATCGAACGTGAAGAAATGTTGCTTCACGAGCTTTCCCAGCGGCTTGAAGAACTAAAAGTCGAGAGAGAGCAGGCCCTGAAGTACCAGACATGGCAGGAGAAGCTGACCTTTTTTGAGGGGTGCCGGGCGGCTGCAACACTGCATGAAAAGGAAAAAGAACGTGCAGCAGTGCAGGCTCTTATCGCCGACCAGAATAACGAACTTTCCCATGTTCTTTCTGACAGGAGCCTGGAAGAAAACGAGCTCTCGTATCTCAAGGCAGACCTGAAGGATATTGAAGACCAGATCAATGAAAAGAGCGGTTCTGAGTATCTAAGGCTCATTGCCGAACTCGAAGAGACAAAGGGGACCATAAAACTCTCTCTGCAGACAATCGTCAGGCTGGAAAAGGAACGGGATTCAAACCTTGAGTCTGTCAACAGGTTCTATGTTGACATGAAAAGGGCAGAGGGTCGTGTTGCAGAGATAACCCAGGCAGTGCGCGAGATGAATATCGACCGTACCAACCTGGCGATGGAGGCCGCAACAGCGAGAGCACAGGTAGAGAAAATTGGTCTCGAAATCCAGAAGGAGAGTAAGGATGCCGAAGGGGCCCGCGACGAGCTCTTTGCCCTGATGAAGGAGACCGATGAGAAAAAATCGGGCCGGTCCGAAATCCTGCACCAGAAAGACATGCTGCTTGAGAAGAGCAGGATGAGGACCTCTGAAAAAGAGCGGCTCGAAGAACGGATCAGGGCACTCGAAACAGATCTCTCCGCCCGGAAGAGCCAGGAAGAGGAGCTCGTCGGGAAGGTCACCGCGCTCGAGGCAGAGCGGTCAGAACTCGATAAGACACTTTCATCGCTGGAAGGGGCAACATTTGCACGACGAAGTACCCTTGAGAGGGTCAGAAACGAACTTAAGGAGTATGAACAGGAGATTATCCGGCTGGAAGCGATGCAACAGGCACGCGGGGAAGCCGGGAGCAGGGCTCTTGACGCAGTCATGGAAATGGACGGGGTTTTTGGGACCATTGCCCAGCTTGGAAAGGCCCCCTCTGAATATGCCACGGCACTTAATGTTGCTGCGGGCGGAAAACTCCATTATGTTGTCGTCAACAACGACGATGTGGCATCCAGGGCTATTGGATACCTTAAAGACCAGCGGCTGGGCCGGCTGACATTTCTTCCGCTTTCGAAATTAAAACCCCCTGCCCTCTCACCTGTAAAAGAGCAGGGGGTGATCGATTATTGTGTCAGTCTTCTTGAATTTAAAACAGAATTTGCAGACGCATTCCGTGTTGTATTCGGATCCACGGTTGTTGTCGATTCACTTGAACGGGGACGGCGGCTGCTTGGAAAATACCGGATGGTGACGCCGGATGGGGAACTGCTCGAAAGAAGCGGGGCAATGACCGGCGGTTCTTTCAAAAAACCGGTTCGCGGATTCGGCGCGGCTGTAGATGATGATATTGCCAGGATACGGCAGCAGATGGCGGGGATTGAATCAGAGGCAGCAGATCTCGAATCTGCAGTGAAACGGGGAACCGCCGAAATCGAAGAGATGCGAAAGGTCAGAAACGGGATTGACCAGGGAATCGATCGTGCCCGCATGATGGCAGAGGAGTTCAGGCGACAGTGTGGCGGGATGATGCAGGAGAAAGAATCAGTTGTGGCAGCTCTTGTCCGGATCGCCGAAGAGGTGAAATCGGGAACATCAGAAATGGCCGCGCTCGAAGCATCGCTTGACAGTATCTCCGCAGAAATATCAAAGGTTGCCAAAAAAACAGACCAGATCAAGAAAAAACTGGAATCAACTGCTATCCCTGCGCTGACCGATCAGCTTGACAAGAAGAAGAGGGAACAGGAAGATATCGAACGCAGGCTCCGAAACAAGGAAGGAGATATAAATGACCTCCAGCGGGAGCGTCAGCATTTCACAGCGCGTTCTGAAGAATTAAAAGCTGAAACCGAGCGCTATTCAGATAAAAACAGGGAGATCGATACAGAGATTACCCGTGCGAAGGAGGAGATCGAAGAGTGCAGAGAACGTATTTCACAGATTGAAGAACGACAAAAACAATTCTCATCAGAGCTTGCAGATCTCCGGACCAAACATTCTTCGGTAACTGAGGCGGTGAGGGAATCAGAAAAGAAGCTGCTTGAATTTGATGCATCAAAAGAGCGAATAAAAATACAGATTCTCGCCCTTGAAGAACGGGAAAAAGTGATGACCGCCGAAGTTGATGATCTGACGGCAAAAGTCGGCGATATGGATACCGATCTTTCCTTAAGAGAGATTGAAGACGGGATAGCAGAAGCATCGCACGAGATGCGTAAGATTGGTGCCGTCAACATGCTCGCCATCGAGGAGTTTGAAAAGGTTGTCGGAAGGGTTGAGGAGCGTACACAGAGAAAAGAAGTCCTCTCCCGCGAGCGTACAACGCTTATCGAACGAATAGAAAAATTCGAAAAAATGAAATTTGAGGCGTTTATGACAGCTTTCAGGGCGATTGACGTGAACTTCCGTGAAGTATTTGCCAGGCTGACGAGTGGCAACGGTCACCTTCTCCTGGAGAACGAAGAGGACCCGTTCGCAGGGGGTTTATCGTTTGCAGTCCAGCCCAGGGACAAACGTGTCCACCTCCTCTCGGCCCTTTCAGGAGGAGAGAAATCCCTTACAACACTTGCGTTCATATTCTCTATCCAGCAGTATATACCGGCGCCGTTCTATGCGTTTGATGAAGTGGATATGTCCCTCGACGGATCGAACGTCGAAAGGATTGCCGATATGATACGCGAGCTGGCAAAGACGTCCCAGTTTGTTATTGTTTCTTTGAGAAAGCCGATGATTGATGGCTCGGACAGGATTGTCGGGGTCACACTCCGTCCTGACAAGAGCACATTCGTGACCGGGATAAAAGCGCATGGCTGAAGAACCCGTCGAAATTCTTGTCCAGATGGCTGAAAGGGGGGAGATAGACCCCTGGAATATCGATATCGTGGAAGTAACCGACAGGTTCCTGTCCGAACTTGAACGGAGAAAAGAGCTTGACCTGCGGATATCGGGCAGGACCCTTTTTTATGCGGCAATCCTGCTACGGATGAAATCAGAGTACCTTGATCAGACCGAAGCGGAGGAACCGTGTGATGAAGAAGATGATTTTGCGCTTGATTTCGATATCGAAGGTGATTTTGAGCAGGGGGGTGAGTCCGGGCCTATCGAGTTGCTGGAAAGGGAGATCCGACGGCGGCTCGACCGTAAAAAGATGCGGAAGAGCCCGATAACCCTTTTTGAGCTGATCATCGAGCTGAAGAACATAGAAAAGGAGCAGAGGAGGCGACAACGGTTCCGGTCACCATTTGGTGATGAACTGATTGATGCCGATGATGTGGTCAGCATTGCGCATGACGAAGGATACCGTGAATCCGCGCTCGCGGTGATGTGCCAGTGCGAGGACCGGTTTGCCATCGGGGGTATAATGACCATGCGCGAGATTGCAGAAATGCTCGGGCGTGGAATGATTGATATCTATATCCCTCTCCTGTTCCTGATGTCGGAAGGCAAACTGACGATATGGCAGGATGAGTTTTTCGGGGAGATTTTTGTCCAGATGTGTTGCGCGGACGAGTGAGTTCTGGGGGTATCTGTCAGACCTGGTAATCGCGCAGGCCATCGGAGAGTGCCGGATGACCGGTAAAAATAATGAGAAAATATTGTTTTTTTAGCAATAAATTAAATTATAAGCAAGATTTCTATCTCGCGCATAGAAAATTTCATTTCTCAATGTTTAAATAGAAGGTCTGATAACATATTATGGCGCCGGGGACGACGAAAAACAGCCTTTATTGGTTGTTTTTTTACGAACCGGGAATCAGAAGGGTAGCAATATTGATATACTAAGACGATCAATATGTATATCCTCAAGATGCGATGAAGAACCGGAAAAAAAGAATGATTCTGGTTCCGATGCTCATGAATCTGCTGTTACGCGGCAGGTTTTCTGACAGTTGAAATCTGAAGGGTGACAATATTGATATACTAAGACGATCAATATGTATATCCTCAAGGTGCGATGAAGAACCAGAAAAAAAACGAATGATTCTGGCTCCGATGCAAAATTAAAGACAGATCAGGCCGAATGGTATGATCTCTATAACCGGAAAACTGAATCAAAAGTTCAGTTGGAAACGGTTATATACAAACAAAGCTTACATTATTCCCTCTGTGATGGAGAACCAAGTTAAATCGACATGTTCGATGTTGGTTCTGACGTTGATACTGGCAATGCGGAAATTTGTTTAGTAACCGCTAATTCCTCGAAGTAATAACGATAGTGTGCGTACATTGTACAAATTAGAATTCTGGTTGATCCTGCCAGAGGCCACTGCTATCGGGGTTCGATTAAGCCATGCGAGTCGAGAGGTGCAAGACCTCGGCATACTGCTCAGTAACACGTGGACAACCTACCCTAAGGAGGGGGATAACCCCGGAAAACTGGGGATAATACCCCATAGATTATGGATGCTGGAATGCTCTGTAGTCGAAAGGTCCGCCGCCTTAGGATGGGTCTGCGGCCGATTAGGTTGTTGTTGGGGTAACGGCCCAACAAGCCGTTGATCGGTACGGGTTGTGAGAGCAAGAGCCCGGAGATGGATTCTGAGACACGAATCCAGGCCCTACGGGGCGCAGCAGGCGCGAAAACTTTACAATGCGGGAAACCGTGATAAGGGAACCCCGAGTGCCCGTAAATTCGGGCTGTCCGCCAGTGTAAATAACTGGTGAAGAAAGGGCCGGGCAAGACCGGTGCCAGCCGCCGCGGTAATACCGGCGGCTCGAGTGGTGGCCACTATTATTGGGCTTAAAGCGTCCGTAGCTTGATTGTTAAGTCTCTTGGGAAATCTACCGGCTCAACCGATAGGCGTTCAAGGGATACTGGCAATCTAGGGACCGGGAGAGGTGAGAGGTACTCCAGGGGTAGGAGTGAAATCCTGTAATCCTTGGGGGACCACCTGTGGCGAAGGCGTCTCACTAGAACGGCTCCGACAGTGAGGGACGAAAGCTGGGGGAGCAAACCGGATTAGATACCCGGGTAGTCCCAGCCGTAAACGATGCGCGTTAGGTGTATCGGTGACCACGAGTCAC
>JBFYKV010000024.1:0-27298 GCA_041305745.1 Methanoregulaceae archaeon
ACCATCTCTTCCATGGGGATCCTTGGAAACAGTCTTGTCCTCTCGATCTCTGACAGCCTCTCTACCGTGGGAGACAGCGTGATTGTAACCCCGCACACAGGTGGCGGAATGCGGATCGGGGGAACCACTTCAGACTCGATTTCAGAGCGCGATGTGGAACAGATCAGGCGGGCAGTCGCGCCCGATGTGACTGTGCCGGTCTATTCGGGCGGATCGAGGATGAAGGTGGGTACAGAGGATACCGCAGGCGTTATTTACGGACTTAAACCGGATGATATACCCATATTGCTCGATTTGCAGGAGGGGACGTATCTCAGGGGCTCATCGGCGGCCATGGCCGGTGAGCGGTTCGCCGCGGAGAATAATCTCAAGATCGGGTCCAGGATCACTATCGCAGATAAGGGATCGCTTCGCATCGTCGGTATCTTAAAAGAGCGCGGGATGGGGTTTGACATTAATCCCGACTACGGGATCGTTGTCGAAGACAAATGGTTTGAGCAGGCGTTTGATCCGGTCGGGTACGACCTTGTGATCGTTAAGGTAAAGGATTTGAATACAATCGGGGATGTTAAGGAAGCGATCGAGAAGAAGCTTAACCGCCGGGACACTATTGTCGATGTGATCGACACAAAGGCAATCCTTGAGACGATCCTTGATACGTTCGGGAGGATATCAACATTTACGACTGCCATAGGGGGAATATCACTCATTGTCGCGGGGGTGAGCATTCTTAATATCATGATGATGTCGGTCACCGAGCGGATACGCGAGATCGGGATAATGAGAAGCATCGGGACCCAGCGGCGGGAAGTACTGAAGATGTTTCTCTTCGAGGCCCTCATACTCGGTCTCATCGGAAGTGCTATCGGGGGCGTTATGAGTTTTATTGGTGGATACGCAGTAAGTATCGTAATGCTTGAATCCACCCAGTACCTGTTTGTCCCTTCGAGTCTGGCATATATCCTGTACGGAGTGGCGTTCGGCATAGGTACCGCGATGCTCTCTGGTTTCTACCCCGCATGGAAAGCTTCGAATTTAAACCCGATTGAGGCACTCAGGCACGAATAATCCTTGCAGCCGGGAAGACAGACCAATGTATCCGGGAGGGCTAACGGGACATGCCGAATACTGTATATCCTGAAAGGATCCAGAGATACAATACAAAATGGAGTTAAAGGGATGGCATCTGCGATTCTCCTGGTCGTTACCGAATTTTTAATGTTCTTTTTCCTGGTCCTTGGATATATGATCCGGTTTAAAAAACGGGCAGACCTGATTACAGGATCAAAGAAGATGAAAATCCGCGACCGTGAGGGCCTTACACGTCTTGTCGGAAACAGCCTTCTCATCCTTGCTGCAGCGGCATTCATGACATTTTCCGGCCTGCTCCTGTATCCTGAAAGCGAGGTGGAGGTCTTCCTTCTCTTTACTGCGCTGATCGTCCCGGTGGTTGGCTTCTATGCTGCAGTGAAAAGCCGATCATTTATCGAAGGCTGAAAAAATACGGGCTTTTTTGAAATGGGTAATTTCGATAAAATATGTTAAAACAATTTCTCTGATAGGAGGGGTTGTCATCCCTCGCTGTCCCACCCAACTGAAGATATCCGGTGGGCAGGGTTGATGCGGATCTGATATTTTCACAATTACTGAGCACGGTCCCTATCGCATTTTGGGGGGCCACAACGATCATCGGCATCAGCCCCGGGAGTGTCGTGATGCAGAGTGCGGCGGGAGAGGAGTAGTGAGATTACGGAAAGGGTTTCCTATGAAACTGGGGGAACAACCAATAATTAAAGGAGATTTTGAACAGACATTTTCAGGGTTCCGGAGTGAACCGTACTGGTTCATGTCTGTTTCAACAAAGCTAAAACACGGACAATATTCATTCCGTGCATGATTCGGATGCCCTGAAAAGGTCTTTTATGACAGGCGAGAGGTCTTCTGCCGTCACCACCTCCCCAAGCGGGGCGAAGGAGACCGCGTCATCCTCGACGATAAGGAGGACCCAGGGGACAACCTGCCGGTAACCGAACCCCGGCCCGCAAAAGGTGGCAGAATAATATAACGGGATAAATATCCGCTCACCGCACCTGACCGGTTCACCATATGAGAAACACTGGTCAGATGTCATCCGCTACTCTCCCGTTCGGGCGCACTGAACATGATGCCCCGCATTTCAGGAGAGGTTACAAGGCGTATAATATGAACGAGGATATCTGCGGGACGCCGTACCTTGATCCGTAAATCACACCTCCCCTCAAAGATGGCCCTGTCAAAGACGGGCAGGACCGAGATGCTGACCTCCGGAACAAAAAGCAGAAACGGTCGCACTGCCGACCATGCACCAAAGAATTTCCCGGTCTCTGCCGCCCCTGACAGGCCTACGACGAGGTCGCAGTCCAGTTTCCTGACAGAACATGCCTGTAGAGATGTCCGGACAATTTTTTTGAAATATGGAACGATAGCTGGTAATCTGCCCGATATCTGCGTAAACGATAATCCGGTCTCTTTTTCGCGTACTTTCTCCGGTCCTGAAGGCATGACGCTGGCAAAAGGAGCTTTCCGGATAGGTTTTTCAAAGACCGTCCTGCCGGCAAGAGTGACCCCGAAGAGGGGTTCATCCCCCTGGTACCGTGCCGATACTCCAAAGATACCCCAGGTGATAATGACTGAAATATTCATGATCTGCCCGTAATGTTCGAATATGAACCGGACATCGAGTGGTATCAGGTATATGAGAAGGACTGCGGCCGTAATGGAGAAAAGGATGACGAAGAATACTGCAAAAAATACCGGGTCCATGGAGTAAGTCGAGGAAAGAACGGAGGGAATATTAGGATTACTCCTCTTTTTTCCCCTTCTGTTTTGCTGCAGACATGGCCTTGATGGCCTCTATGACCTGCGGTGCGAGTGATTCCGAGAGTGCGGAGATGACCTGTGCAACAGGGTTGTCCTTCCTGAGAGAGAGCACCTGAATACCTTCCGCCCCCTTTACATCCTTGTGCACTATTACGAGTGCAACCGGGGAGATGCCGCCTCCGCCGCCACTGCCTGCGCCCCCGCTCTCATTGGTTCCCTTTTTATATCCGGCACCAAACCCAAAACCGAATTCGGCGACAGGGATGACTGCTTTATCTCCAATATTTATTGCCTGTCCCATAACATGAGCCGGTGAAAGGAGCCGGTCCAGTTCATCGGCAGTTGTTTTTAACATCTCTTCGCCGTCCATTAAGGTTCACCAGACAAACCATAGGTACAGATATTATAATAATATTCTCCCGGGTACCATTAGCTGACAAGCATTCTTCAGCCAGACGTCCACGTTCCGGTTCAGGCCGGATTCTGTCCCGTTGATACTGCTGCAGGATTCCCCCGGGTTGGCAGGATGAAAAAAGAACGAATTATTGAGAGAATCGACTGGAACAAGGTATGGAAAAGCCGTTATTGTGCGCATGCCGCCAGCGAAGGGTTCATGGACGGGTTACACATCTGGAACAGGGAAGAGGCTGCACGCCGGTATGACCGGCTTTCGCGGCAGGAATATGGCCGGAGAATCAGGGAAACACTTGAAGGCCTTGCAATTCCCGCCGGTTCCAGGGTCCTGGATATCGGGTCCGGACCCGGGACACTGGCGATCCCTCTTGCATCCCGGGCAGCAGGGGTTACTGCAGTTGAACCTGCAGAGGGAATGGCAGGCGTATTTCGTACCGCCATTGAAAATGAGGAAATAAAAAATATCAGGATCGTGGAAAAGAAGTGGGAGGATGTGGACCCGGCTGCAGACCTGGAGGGACCATTCGACGTGGTTGTTGCATCTCTCTCGTTATCCTTCCCTGATATCAGGGCAGCTGTTGCGAAGATGCAGGCGGTCTGTACAGGGACTGTCAACCTGTACTGGTTTGTTGACATGCCGTTCTGGGAACAAAATTACACTAAACTCTGGCCGGCATTGCATGGAAGCCCGTATAAGCCGGGTCCGAAGGTTGACTGTCTCTGGATGGTCCTTTTCCAGATGGGGATATATCCCGGGGTAAAAATGATGGCGCTCGACAAGTCGTACCGGTTCGCGACAAAAGAGGAGATGTACGATCATTTCCGTATCCGTTTTGGAGTGGCAGGTCCGGAAAAAGAAAAAATAATGCAAAACTATCTCGACAGTATCGCACGGGTTGAAAACGGCACCGTGACAATTTCCGGGGATTCGACCTATGCAAAAATCTGGTGGAAGGCAGACAGCACGGGGAAAAGAAAGACCAGGGAATAAAAAAACGGGCGAAAATCCCGTTTTTACAGGGTCAATGTACTTAATAATCCATTACCAGCCAAGGAAAAGGCTTTTTGTACGGCTGTAGCTGTTGTATGCCTGTATGCCATTTTCCCGGCCTGTCCCGCTTGCCTTGACACCGCCGAAGGGAACTTCGGGTGGCACGGTAAGGTGCCGGTTGACCCATACAATCCCGGCATTTACACGGGAAAATACTTCTTTTATCACCCTCGTATCATGTGTCCAGACCGAGGCACCAAGACCGTACCGGGTGGAATTTGCATGCATGATTGCGGTGTCAAGGTCAGATACGCGTATAACAGGGAGAACGGGGCCGAATACCTCCTGTGTAAGGACTGCCGAACCGGGGTGCGGCCCGGTGACAATCGTGGGGGAAAAATAAAATCCTTTCTCATATTCAGGCCCTTCCGGGGAAAAACCGCCGGTAATTATGGTGCCATCTCCCTTCCTGTCAATAGCGTCAACAAGATCAGTAATTCGTTTTTTCTGTTCTTTTCCCGCAAGAGGTCCCATATCAACCGAACTGTCCATGCCATTGCCAATCTTTAAGGACCCTGCACGGGCTGCCAGTTTTTCTATAAATGCTGATGCGATATGTTCGTGAACATACAGCCGTTTGACAGCGGTACAGGTCTGGCCGGCGTTATAGAACCTCCCGCGGATCGCACCGGTAACTGCTGTTTCAATATCTGCGTCGCTCCACACGATCATAGGATCAGACCCGCCCAGTTCGAGGACAACCTCCTTTAAGGATGATGTCGCGAGCTGCCTGACGCGGTCACCGGTCAGGGCATCTCCGGTGAATGACACCTTTTTAATTGCCGGGTGGCGTGCGATTGCCTCGCCGACTGGATCCCCCCTTCCGGTGACGACGTTGAGGACTCCGGGCGGAAGGCCTGAGGCCTCCATCAGCCTCGCAATCTTCAGGTTTGTAAGCGGCGTATCAGAGGCGGGTTTGAATACAAGGGTATTTCCCGCAAGTAGTGCCGGACCGATCTTCCAGCCCATGATAAGGACCGGCATGTTCCAGGGAATAATGGCGCCGCACACCCCGAGAGGTTCCCTGGTAACGAGGCAGTCGCCGGAATGCCCGAGGTTGAGCAGGTCTCCCCTGATGCCTGCAGCGATACCGGCATAGTATTCAAGGATGTTTGCAAACCCCCTGACTTCATCAGTTGATTCAACAATTGGTTTTCCCTGTTCGCATGTGAGCTGGCGGGCAAGTTCATGGTGATTTTCACGGATTGAACGGGCGGCACGGACAAAGACCGCACCCCTTTCCCGAACGGTCTTCCCGGACCATTCTTCAAATGCGCCTTCTGCAGCCCTGACAGCGTCGTCCACTTCGTAGACCGTTCCCGTGGGCACCTGGTCGATCTCCGCTCCGGTGGCCGGGTTTATTACCGGTATCCACCGGTCATCGGCAGAAGAGCAGTCATGACCCCCGATAAGCATCTGCATGGGGAGACAATAGAGCTTCATCTCTTTTAACGGCTTGGAAAGGATCTGAAAAAGGTCAATGAAAACTTGCAAATGCAAATAAAAAATGGTCAGGAGGATTTCTTTTTAAGGAAAACCCCGAGCAGGACGAGTGCCGAAAGGACGACGAACGGGAATGCCGCTGATTTCGTGGGTGTTGGTGTCGGAGTAGCGGTAAATGTCGCACTGACCGAAGTGGTCTGGCCGGCATTCACCGTCACTGTAGACTGCCAGTTGTTGTAACCGCCCAGCTGGAGTAGTACAACGTGAGACCCCGGGGCGATGTTCTGGACATTCATCGGTGTATACCCGCGATATACATTATCCACGTATACTTCGGCACCTGACGGAGCGGAGATAACTTCGATACTTCCCGTAGTGGGTGTTACCGGGTTCCTGCTGAGTGCAGCACTGACAAGGACTGTCTGTCCTGCGGAGACGGTGATTGTCGAGGTGTAATCCTCGTACCCGGAGAGACTGAGATGGATGACATGTGATCCGGGGACGACATTGGAAATATCAAAGGTATCGCCTGAGATCGTCCTTCCCTGGTAGGTACCGTCAAGGTAGATAGCGGCACCCGAAGGAGTTGAACTGACCTGGATATAGCCATACTGGGGGCTTGGGTTCCGAGAGAGTGCAGGGGAGATCGTCGTGGTTGAGCCGGCGACAATACTGACCATCCCCGTCCAGTCCTGGTACCCGGCGAGCCGGAGGAGGACCGAGTGCGATCCCGGGACAAGGTTTCCCACCGTTCGTGATGTATGCCCGTAATAATTCCCGTCGATATAGATGTCAGCACCGGATGGCGAAGAACTGACCTGGAGGTTGCCATAGGTCTGGCTCGGGTTCAGGTATGCATTGATGGTGGTGGTCTGGCCGGACTGGACGTTCACCGTTGTATAATATGGCTGGTAGCCGGACATGTAGACCTGGAGCGAGTGGCTCCCGACTGGAATGGATGAGAATGAGCAGGGAGTGGTCTGCGTGTCTGAGTTATCAAGGGTTGCCTGCGCACCTGAAGGTACGGAGGTCACGTAAATGGACCCGCTGGCCTGGCTGGGGATGAGATTTGCCTGGACATAGGTGGTCTCCCCCGGTCCCGGGTTCCGTGCATATGACTGGGTCCATGTCTGGTAGCCGGGATACGAGACGCTGATGGAATGGCCGGGTGTCCCGGTCACGAATACCGATACGGTGACAGGGGTCTCGCCTTTATACTGCCCGTCAAACCTCACTTCAGCTCCTGAAGGGACAGACTGGATATTGAAATACCCCTGGTCTCCCCCGATCGGTGTGGTGGGGAGCGTGACCGGACTGGGGGTCAGATCTGCAAAGACGCTGATGGTCTGGCCTGACTGGGGATTACCGCCCAGGGTCTGGGTCCAGGTCTGGTAACCGCTCTTTGATACGCTGACGGTATGACCAGGCGTTCCTGTGGTTGGGACATCAATTGTTATCGGAGTGGTTCCCTGGTACTTTCCGTCAAAGTGCACGTCTGCATCGCCGGGCTGGGACGTGATCGAGTAATAGCCGGTATCACCGCCAATTGCCTGATTCCCGGATACGAACCCGGAACATCCGATAATGAGAAGGCATAAAGCCAGAATCGAAATAAGAGAAATTTTTTTCATTGTTTCACCTCGTTGTGAATCAAGATTGGGTGGCTGTTACATTATTTAAGTATATCTCAATGGATGTATCCGGTCGAACATGCACAGGCTGTCAGAGGTACCCGTAACCATACATTGCCTTAGCCGGGTAACCCTCAGGCGGGTGTGTATTCAACAATGAAACGAGAGTAGATCCTGATGACCCGGCAGGGAAATATATTGTGAGAAGAAGAAAAACCCCGAATGAGATTTTCGCTGGCAGATAGGAGCCGGTAGGAGGGTAGAACCGAGAATTACCCTAAAAAAGGAATGATTTTCTGATATCGTGACATCCAGCTGTCCTTTCAGGCTGTGATGTACGTCAGAGACAGGGAGGAATCCGGTCCGGCCGCCGGCCTGCAGGAATCAGAAGCAGCCCTGGGTCTGGAGTGCCTGGATCACTTCATTTGCTTTTATTCGGACGATCTCGTCACTATCCCCGGTCAGCCGTTCAAGGCCGGGGAGTGCATCGGCAAGCACGACCGCATCACCGTCACCGCGCTCTGCCGTCGCCAGGAGGAGCGAAGCAGCCGCACTGCGTATACGCGGGTTCTCGTCTCCAAGGCAGTGAACAATGGCAGGAAGGCCGCCCTCTTCGATCATTCCTTCGGGATTCCATTCAGGATCCCACGTGCTCGTTACAAGGGCCTCGATCGCCGTGAGACGAACCTCATCATCTTCATCTGACAGGTTGCGGATATTTACTGCCAGCATCTCCCGTTCAAGTCTTTTTCGGGACATGGGTCTGCTCCATGATGATACTTCCTGATATTGTGAGCAGAAAAAACTATCGGAGGATGTCCGAGGGGATGCATTATCGTTTAAAACGGGCTTTAACGTATAATTATCGCGGATCCATTGCCAGAAAACCCCTGTGAAACACCCCATACATTAAAGCGTGCCGGATTGAATAGACACTCTTAAAAACATGAGTACCGGGATGAGACACATGGTGTTCATACAGGTGAGATACAGGGGGCATGAGTATGAAGTCAACCTTCCCGTCACTGAGGTGACTTTATGTTAATAGGAATATTCGGGGATTCCCATGACCATATGGAAAATATCGGAAAGGCGGTCGAAAAGTTCAACCGGAAGCGTATTGACCTTGCCATTCATACCGGGGATTATATTTCACCCTTTGTGATACCGGTTATCGCGAAGTTAACCTCCCCGGTAATCGGGGTCTATGGGAACAATGACGGCGATAAGGCTGCTCTTCAGGCCCGGTGCTCGGAATTCCCGGCAGTCAGGATACATGGGAATTATACGCAACTTGATCCTGACGGCCTGAAAATTGCCCTTATTCATGGTCACGATAGCGCCCTTTTACAGGATCTTATCGTTTCGGGGTATTACGATCTCGTTGTACACGGGCATACCCACGTGGCGGACCTGTACCGCAAGGGAGGGACAATGGTGATCAATCCAGGGGAATTATGCGGTTATATCACAAAAAAACCGACCGTTGGTTTTTTCGATACACTCTCGCGGGAGGCCCGGATAGAGGAACTGTAAAACCCGGGAAAACAGGCTCTCCCGGGGATGCCCGGAGAATGGCCGGATTTAAACATTTTTCCCGAAAATATGAAGATGAGGATTGGTTTTCGGATTATGAAAATAATCCCGGCTGGCAGGCCGGATCTGCCAGCATGACCATGACGGGCAAATGGAATGATGATAGCAGACAGCCATTAATGTTTGATACGAGTGCTCATTGATGACTACTGATGCACAGGGACGACCGGGAGTTGAACCGGCAGGACTGTGTTGTATGGTGCAGGAAATATTCAGGAGAATTACATGGCAGAAGAAATGAATAAGCCCCCCGAAAGTGAGGTCTGGCAGCGGGTGCCCGGGACAAAAAATGTAAAAATCTACCCATATTTCAGAAAAGTTGATATTTTATCCTCTAATTCGTATATTATCTCCTCCGACCGTTACATTGTCCTGATAGACCCCGGTGGCCTGAAGGAGCAGGCAGACCTCCTCCTCCGGGAGGTGGACCTGCTTTTATCGGAAAAACCCCGGCCTGTCATTGTCTGCCTGACGCACATTCACATCGATCACTGCTACCAGCTGATGCACCACGAGGGATTTTTTAAAAGGAAGGGATTTTCGATAATGGTGCAGGAAGCAGGCGCCGCAGCCCTTGAAACCTGTGACCGGCAGGCAACCATTGCCGATCTTGTCAGGCAGGACCTCGGGGAGCTCTCGGTCGACTGCAGGCTCCTGACGACCGGTGAACGTGAATCAGGACAGGAGACCACGATAGACCTGGGCGGACACCGGTGTATCACCTGCCATGAACCGGTGAAGATGGACGACGGGAGGATCATCTGCTGCCAGACAATCCCGCTCTCAGCAGATGAACGAATGGAATGTATTCACACGCCGGGACACAGCCCTGACAGCATCTGTATCCGAATCGGGTCTGTATTCATCACAGGGGACCTCACCTTTGCGACTGCTCCGGCTATTGCCGGAATCACCGGCTGGGACCGTGACCAGCTCCTGGACACCATCGATAAGGTGCTGTGGCTGCTCAAACCCGGAGAGATTACCATTGCCCTTCCCGGGCACGGCAGGCCAATAGACCTTCCGGCTCTTCAAAAAACCCTGAAGTTCCTGAAATCCGAGGCGGAAGGACTCGCAGGAATAAAAAAAGTGAGCCCGGAATGGGTCGAGGAGACTGCGAGATACGGCCAGCAGCTAATGGGAGAGGTCGAACGGCTGTTTACAATTATTGCAGGCAGGCTTGTCTATATTGCGCATGTTCTTGATGAACTTGAGGAAAGCGGGGAAGCGGACCGGCTGAGGGGCCTGATCAATGCCGGAATGGTGGATGAAATCCTGGCTGATTTCAACGAGTTCTCTGCTGACTTCCATGCAGGAAAGTATGCACCTATCCATCTCACCCTCAAGGCCGGACAGATTTTTTCAAAACTCGACCGCCTCTTCGAAGGCGAGGTGCTCTCGACGGTCCTTGACCTCTCCCTTATCAGGAGGGCGGGGCGTCTCCTGCAGGACTATAGTTCAACTTTCCGCGGGTTTAAACCGGTATTCCGGCCGGAAGCCGCAGACCTGGCCGGCCTTACAGGTGCGCTCCACGGTGCTCTTACCACTCCGCCATACCGCGAAGAAGATATCCTTGATGCAGAGAACGAGCAGGACTTTGTACGGGCACTCATACTCCGTATTGCGTATATAAACCCGTTTGAGAAGACTGGCATCAGTATACGCTATGGAGCTCCAATCCCTCCGGTACTCCTTGACAGGGACCGGTTTTCGGATTCTGTCTTATTCCTGATAGAAAAGTGTGCTGCACGGGGAGCGACAGGGATCATCTTTTCCACATGTCCGGGTGTCGGCACTGCAATGCTTGATATCGTGTCCAATGGGTGCAAAGGTGGTCTCGATCCGAAAGATAAGGCATTTGCAGTAAAACAGGTCCAGCTTTCAGGAGGAGACCTCGCGTTCCGTGAGGAAGGGGATGTTGTTAACGCACAAATTGTCTATCCACTGGCACAGAAAAAATGCAGATAACCTATATGTGATTATCTCCAAGAAGTGAACACAGAACAGGCGATCATATGCAGGATGAAATTTCAACAATAGCGTTTTCCGGGAGGATCGATGCAAGCTCATCGGCAGGTATGGAAGCAGACCTGATACGGGTGATGGAGCAGGGACATCGTAATATTATCGTCGATCTGAGCGGCGTCGAATATATGAGCAGTGCAGGCTTACGGGTGCTTCTCGCAACATTAAAGCGGATCAAAGTAATGAAAGGAGAGCTCCGGTTAAGCGGTCTTCAGCCCTTTGTAAGGGAAGTATTTGATATGACCGGCTTTTCAAAGCTCTTTACCATCACCAAGACAGTTCAGGACGCAGAAAAAAGCATCCGGGGCTGAAATTTTTTCTTATTTCTTTCCTGACGTTTTTTATGAATGAAGCAGTCCGGAACCGCCTCGGGAGCACAGGTATCCGACACTTCATCAGGCATGCTTACACTAATGCGGACTGTGCAGGCCGGCATCTTCAGGATTCTGATACTCTAATCCGCCCGGACTCCTGCAGCGACAGGGCAGTAATATTTTCCGGGAACCAGGCGGTTGCCCGGCACGTGATATGCGGATCCGCTGTTACCCTGGTAAAATCAGAATGAAGACATTTTTAATCCGGATTGCGGGGTATTGTTCATTTTTAATCAATAAAGCCCCGGAATCCGGGTATCCTGCCTTATTAACTCATCCCCCGATGAAATGGCCGCATAAGGCTGCGGGAGCATATAGATGTACAACAATGTATATATTTGTACAAGGTATACAGGTAGGTATGCAGACCAGAATTCTTCTCGACGAGGATCAGATCCCAAAGAAGTGGTACAACATCACTGCGGATCTGCCCTCGCCCATGGACCCACCCCTCCACCCGGTAACACAAAAGCCGGTTACACCGGAAGATCTCTCGCCGATCTTTCCCATGGAACTTATCAGGCAGGAGGTAAGCGACAGGCGTTTTATCGATATTCCCGAAGAAGTCAGGGACGTATTGAGACTATGGAGACCAAGCCCGCTCTACCGTGCACGGCGTCTTGAACAGCACTTAAAAACCCCTGCAAAGATCTACTACAAGTGGGAGGGGGTGAGCCCTGCGGGAAGCCATAAACCAAACACCGCAGTTGCGCAGGCGTATTACAACAAAATGGCTGGAATCGAGCGACTTGCAACAGAAACCGGGGCCGGACAGTGGGGATCGGCCCTTGCGCTTGCGACCCAGATCTTTGGCCTTGAATGTACGATATACATGGTACGGACAAGTTATGAACAAAAACCCTATCGTAAATCGGTCATGCAGGTCTGGGGTGCTGAGTGCATTCCAAGCCCGAGCACGCGGACCAATTCGGGGAAAGCCGTGCTTGAAAAAGACCCCGATACGACGGGAAGCCTTGGAATCGCCATCTCGGAAGCGGTCGAGGACGCTGCCACCCATGATAATACCAACTATGCACTCGGGTCGGTTCTGAACCACGTGTGCCTGCACCAGACCGTCATCGGTCTTGAGGCACGTGAGCAGCTTGCGATGGTTGATGATTACCCTGACGTCGTCATCGGGTGTGTCGGCGGCGGGTCGAACTTTGCCGGCATTTCGTTCCCGTTCGCGGGTGACAAGCTCACCGGGAAACACCCCGATACCGATATCGTCGGTGCAGAACCTTCAGCATGCCCGACCCTCACCAAGGGGCTCTATGCCTATGATTTCGGGGATGTTGCGGGTCTTACCCCGCTGATGAAGATGTTTACCCTTGGCCATGACTTCGTCCCTCCGGCAATCCATGCCGGCGGGCTCCGGTATCACGGGGATTCCCCGATCGTCTCACGGCTCGTACATGACGGAGTGATGAGGGCGGTCGCCTATTACCAGAACGAGGTCTTTGATGCGGCACAGATGTTTGCCCGTACCGAAGGGCTGATCGTTGCGCCCGAATCGGCACATGCAGTGAAAGCGGCCATCGATTGTGCCCTCGAGTGCAGGAAAACAGGTGAGGCAAAGACAATTCTCTTCAACAATTCGGGACACGGCAACTTTGACATGAGTTCATATGACGCGTATTACAGCGGCCAGCTTATGGATTATGAGTATCCTGCTGATCTGATACGCGAGTCCCTCTCAAGGCTCCCGAAAATTGCATGAGGGGGCTGTTTCCTGTGGGGGTGTGGCAGGGCAAAAACTCTCTCATGCCCCCTGTCCTGTATTTGCTTATAAAAAATAACAGAAAATTGAATAATTCCTGGCATTTCACCATGATTCGTGCCGGTTTTCTGATTAACCCGATCGCCGGGATGGGGGGGACTGTCGGGCTGAAAGGAACAGACGGGGTCCTTGAAGAAGCGCTCCGCAGGGGTGCTGTACCCGGTGCTGCCGGCCGTGCGAAAACCGCCCTTTCACTGCTGAAAGGTGCCCCTGTCCATTTTTTTACATGTTCGGGCGTGATGGGAGAGGATTCGCTCCGGGAGACGGGAATCACATCCTTCACAGTGGTGTATACCGGACCCGGGATAACATCAGACCAGGACACACGCGATGCGTGCAGGGTCTTTATCGAAAAAAATGTTGATCTCGTCCTTTTCTGCGGGGGTGACGGGACGGCCAGGATTATTTATGAAGAAGTCGGGAACCGTATCCCCATACTTGGAATCCCTGCCGGGGTGAAGATGTATTCGGCAGTATTTGCAGTCACTCCGGCAGCGGCTGCCGGGCTGGTAAATGCCATTTCACGCAATGGCTGGTCAGTACGGCAGGACCCGGGACATACCGGTGTCCGGCTCCGGGATACTGAAGTGGTGGACGTCGACGAGGACGCGTACAGGAACGGGGAGCTCAAAACCAGGCTGTTCGGATTTGCAAAAAGCCCCTATGTTCCCGGGTTTGTGCAGGCGACAAAGCAGGTGTATGAGGAGATGGAAGAGGAACGGGCGAAAGATGATATCGCCCGCTTCATCTCGGAGATCATCACCGCTACCCCGGAGATCATGTACCTCCTCGGACCGGGAACGACCACCGCCGCCGTCATGCAGAGATTTGGCATTGAAAAAACCATTCTCGGGTTTGATGCACTAAAAAACGGCCGTCCGGCAGGGTATGACCTGAACGAGAAGGATATGCTTGCCCTCCTGGAAGGGGGACAGAGGGCACGCCTCATTGTCAGTATCATCGGGGCGCAGGGATCCGTTCTTGGCCGGGGAACGCAGCAGGTCAGCCCGGACGTGCTGAAACGGATCGGCGTGGAAAACGTGATCGTTGTTGCTACCCCGCACAAAGTACGTGAAACCCCCCTCATTTTCATTGACACCGGCGATGAGGCCCTTGACAGGAGCTTTGGCAATCATCTCAGGATCATCACCGGGTACCATGTGGCGCAGAGGAAGGTCCTGGGCAGGCCAACAGGTCCGGAACAGCCCGGAATGCCTGGCCCATGAAGGGTGCCGGGCTATCCCCGTTTGGTTGCAGTGATAATCACGAGGAAGAACGCTGCGACAACCAGGACGGCGGGCATTGGAGCCTTCGTCGTCGGTGGAGTTGTTGCCGGAGCGGTTGTCGGCGGGGTGGAGACCGGCGTGGACGGCACGGTCAGGTCCCTGGTTATAGTCTGGACGGACCCGCCGACAGGCTGATTCTCGTTATTCAGCTCCTGCATCTGGAAGACGGTGAACTGCGACTGTCCCGGGTCAACCGGTGCCATTCCCTCAAGCGCGACTTTTACCGAAACGTCCCTGTTTGTCGGGTAGGAGAGCAGGAACCCGTTTACAAAGACATAATTCCCGGTCTGGGGGATGACCGCTCCCTGTATTCCGTTGACATACACGACGACGTTCCACCTTGCTTCTTCAAGCCCGGTAGAGAGCACGAGCGTGTGGCTGCTGGTAAATGTTGTCGCACCTGAAGGGATGATCTCGATATCAACAGAGACATTCATGGCGGTTCCGGGTGCAACAGCCTCGCCGGGCGGACTGATGACGATGCTGTCGAGATTCAGGGTCGCGGTAGCCGGGAAGATACACAGGCATACTGCGATGAGAGGTATCACAATGAAACTGAACCTGTTCATGAAAGAGAACACTGGCGGCAGGGATTATAAAACCAGCTTCGGGGAGCGGATTATATGGCGGGGATAAAAAAGGCCTGGTAAATCCGTGTCCCCGCCCTTATCCAGGCTCAGTATGACATCCGGGGATACCAAAAAGGATATCCTGAACGAAGAATACCAGTAACATTTATAAAATCCGGGTTCAGCAAGTAAAGATTATGACTGCCGGACAGGGCTGTATCCAGTGCGGGATTTGCTGCGAACGATGGGGGTGGAACCAGAAGGGAGTTATCGAAGACCTTATCCCCTGGATTGCACATAACCGGACGGATATCCTCCGGCATGTCAGGATAAGGTACTCTGACGGGAGGAAAGGCAGCGGAACCGGGGTTTCCGTACATGACTTGGACAATATATCCCTTATCTATTACTGGCAGGATACCAGAGGAAAAACCATGCAGAAATGCCCTTTTTTCAGTAGATCGGAGGACGGGAAGGCGTGGTGTGGAATCCACGCGGTCAAGCCGCGGGTATGCAGGGAATTCACGCCGTGGAACTGGGAAAATCTTGAATATTACGGCAACTGCCCGGCATGCAGGGAGAAGGCGCCGTAAAGATTGGGAATTAAAGAAAAAATTATTTATTACTCAGTAATATTTTGAACGTGTGCGCAAGTGGTCTGAACTAATAGACCGGTGAAGACCAGATCTTATATTCGGATGAGAACGACTTCTCCCAATATTACGGCGACAATGCTGCTCCATATTTACCACGGGATTTTTTGCAGAATCAATGATAATTTCTGTTAATCTACTAATTTTAAAATCATTAGCGATGATTTCAATAGAACGAAAATCTCGATTTGAAATAGGATTGAATTGTGGGCTAGGAGATGCAATATTTGCATATTTTCTTTTTGTCATAACTCTATGAAATAATATTATTTGTATTCAATAAAGTTATCGTTCTCGCTTGATTTTAGGAGAATGGTTTAATCAGTAATAACAACTCTAGAAATATTGATATAATTAACATTATATATACGCCAGAATATGTAATTTTCGGAATTTTTAAATCCATAAATTCAATTGTTATAGCTTCATCAAGATCTTTTGAAAATAGCCATCCTTTGATAATTATTAAATAAGAAATCGCAATTCCGCCAATTGCAACAATTATTGGTAGTGAATTAGGAATACCATGTCTAATAATTTGATACATCGCTATCATTGAGCCAAAAGCAAATACTATTCCGAAATTGTACCATAATCTATTCCAGAAATCCAACCTGTAGGATAAAGTGAAAATAAAATTACAATTCGGGATTGCAGTCGTTGATTTCACGCTATAATAGTAGTCCCTATCTTCGCTAATAACAATATTTGCCTCCTCTAATTCACCAAGTTTGAAAAACGTTTCCTTTTTTAATTTCTGTGATTTTTCAGAGTACTCTCCGGATTCATGATCTTCAGTTTTTAACAATTTGTTTTTTTCCCTGTCTTCAATTAGTAATTCAATATTAGTAAGAAATTGGTTTAATTTCTTAATGTACACATATGTATGTTGACTTTTATCAAAAGGAACTTGGAACGTAAATCCATCATCTGATGGGGAAATTTGTTGATTATATTTGAAATATATGGTTTTAAACGTCTCTCTCTCCCATTTTTCGTAAAAATCAATAATTATACTATAATGATCGGGTGTTATTGATGGGTTATAATCCTTTATTTCGCTATGATATTGAAGTTGAGTCATATTTGAATCAAAAATGAAAAGATGAGGGTAAAAGAAATCGCTATTTATTATCACTCCGTCCAGATCTTCACCATTGTTATAATATATTTTTTCTTCAGTGATAGTTACAAAATAAGGAGAAGTAACTTCATAAAAAAGCCTAAGTCTTACCAAAGGATATGATTCCTGTTTTTCCATAAACTAACTGAATTGGTTAATTTATCACCTGAAAAATATTTAGGTATAAAAATGGGAACATTTCCCTATCCTCTGGCTTTAACATTTGGCGGCTTCATCAGCAGGAATGCAATAACAATCCCGACAAGAGCCAGCGCTGCCACCCACGGGAACACCCCGAGGTAATTGCCGGTCGTGGTCTTGATGAACCCTGCAAGCTGGGGTCCGGCTATTGCACCGGCGCCATACGCGAGGAAGACAACACCGTAGCAGCGGGGGTAGTCGCACACGCCGAAATATGACCCGGTCGCGGTCGGGGCGATGGCAAGCCACCCGCCAAGGCATCCCCAGAGGAGTGCGAAGGCAATGATGTACACCCCGGTTCCGGCGAACTGCCACATCAGGACTGATGCCAGCGCAATCAGGAGGAATGAGAGCATCGCAGCATTCCTTGGAGTGAAACGGTCGGTCAGCGCACCGAACACAGGGCGGCCCCCGCCGTTGAATATCGCGAAGAACCCGACGAGCAGGGTGGCAAGTCCGGTCTCGATGCCGATCTCTGTCCCGACGGGCTTGGCTATCGATATCGCCATGAGCCCTGCCAGGCATCCGATAAAGTAGCATATCCACAGGCCGTAAAAGGCAGATGAGCGGACCATCCCGCCACGGTCGCACTCGCAGGTGATATGACCTGCCGTTCCTGGTTTTCCACCGGTCCAGCCCCGTGGTACCCAGCCTGCCGGCGGGAAGTGCAGGGGAAGGGCGAGGAGCGTGATCAGCACGATGAATGCGATGCCAAAGATGCGGAAGGTGTTCATCACCCCGATGCTCCCGATGAAATATCCTGCTATGTTCGCCGTGAAGAACGCGGAAAAACCGAATCCAAGGACGGTCATCCCGACTGCGGTTCCTCTCCGGTCCGGGAACCACCGTGCTGCGACTGCAATCGGCACCCCGTATGCTATTCCCACGCCGATGCCACCGATAACACCGTAGACGACGTACAGCATCTGCACAGAGGTCACCGTCGAGGCAAGCAGCCAGCCGAGCCCGGTCAGCAGTCCCCCAATAATCGTCACCTTACGCGGACCCAGGGTCTCGATAAATTTCCCGGTCAGGGGCATTGCTATTGCAAAGAACGCCAGGAATACCGAGAATGGCATCAGGATATCGTTTGCACTGACGGTCTGGCCAAGCGTTCCGGTGAAGTAATCGGTAAGGGGCTTGACAAAGACACTCCATGAATATATCGTTCCGAGACAGAGGTTGATGACAAGCCCGATGAAAATCAATACCCAGCGCCCTTTCTCCGCAGGCATCCCGAACAGCATGTGTTCCCTTTCACTGATCATAGCTATCACTACACACTCTCACGCATGAATGGAGGAATGGAATTATTCCTCCAGGGTTGAGACATCCCCGGGGTCTATGCCCATCTCCTGGGCCTTGAGGACCCGGCGCATGATCTTACCGCTCCGCGTTTTTGGTAGTTTATCCACGAAATCGATCTCGGATGGCATGGCGATCGGCCCGAGGGTCATCCGGACGTGGTAAATCAGGTCGGATTTGAGCTTTTCAGACGGCGTGAACCCGACTCTCAGGATGACGAATGCCTTGATGATATTTCCCTTCATCGCATCGGGCTTTCCAATGACTGCTGATTCTGCGACCGCCTGGTGCGAGACCAGCGCGCTTTCGACCTCGGCCGTCCCGATATTGTGGCCTGCGACGATGATAAGGTCGTCAGCACGTCCGATGACCATTATATATCCATGCTTACCCTTCACCGCGAGGTCGCCTGCGGTATAACAGTCAGGAATGGTCTCCCAGTACTTCCGGTACCGTTCATCGTTATTATAGACCGTCCGTAACATCGACGGCCACGGTTCACGGATAACGAGGAAACCGCCCGTCCCGGGTGCCACTGATTTTCCGTCCTTGTCGACAACGTCTGCGATGACCCCCGGTACTGCTTTTCCTGCAAATCCCGGGCGCATGGGCTCACCGACCATGGTCGTGATCATGTGCATCCCGGTCTCGGTCTGCCACCAGGTGTCTACTACCGGGCACTTTTTTTTGCCGATATGCTCGTAGAACCATTCAAATGCCTCCGGGTTGAGAGGTTCCCCGACAGACCCGAGGATCCGGAGCGAACTTAGGTCGTATTTGTCCGGCCATACCTCTCCGACCTTCATAAACATGCGGATCGCCGTCGGGGCTGTATAGAATATGGTGATGCCGAGGTCCTGCACAACTTTCCAGAACGAGCCGGGATCGGGATAATCGGGCGTAACCTCCCCGAGTACGACGGTTGCACCGACACACAGCGGACCGTAGACCACATAACTGTGGCCGGTAATCCAGCCGGTATCGGCTGTACACCAGTATACGTCAGTGTCCTTGATGTCAAAGACATTCAGGGTGGTATAATAAGTCCCGACCATGTATCCCCCGCACGTATGGACAATGCCTTTCGGTGTCCCGGTGGACCCGCTCGTATAAAGGACAAAAAGCGGGTCTTCGGCGTCCATTATCTCGGGCGGGCACTTTGCCGGAAGGCCCTCCATCAGTTCGTAGAAGTCTATCTCCATCTCCTTGTGGAGTTCAACGGGCTGGTCACGTTCACGTGACAGGACGACGACTTTCTCAACGCTCGGCGCGTTTATTATGGCCTCTTCAACGATGGTCTTTAACGGAATGGTCTTTCCCCTGCGCATGGCAACATCTGCGGTAATCACTACCCGGGCTTCTGCATCCCTGATACGCATATTCAGTGCATTGACGCCGAAACCGCCAAAGACAACGCTGTGTACAGCCCCGATTCGTGCACAGGCCAGCATTGCGATGACCTGTTCGGGAACGAGCGGCATGTAAATGCATACACGGTCTCCTTTGGAGATACCAAGTTTCTTTAACCCGTTTGCAAAACGCATCACTTCCTGGTGAAGCTTGTTGTAGGTGAAGATCCGCTCTTCGCCCTCCTCGCCCCTCCAGATAAGTGCAACCTTGTTCCGGCGGTGGTTTGCCACGTGCCGGTCAAGGCAGTTATGGGTGATGTTTAATTTGGCATTGACAAACCATTTTGCATACGGATAATTCCATTCCTTCACCTTATCCCAGGGTGAAAACCATTCGAGGTGGCGGGCTGCCTTATCCCAGAACCCATCCGGGTCTGCAAGGAATTCATCGTATGTCTTCTGGTAGTCTTTTATCCATGCGTTCTGCCTGTAGGACGGGTCGGGAATGTAAAATTTTTCATCCCCGCCCATTGGCACGTCAAATGATTCTGCCATATTATTGCACCTTTCTGTTATCTACCATTCAATCAGCCTTTCATTGATCTTTGTAGACGGACATCCGGACAACGGGACAGTGTAGTATTGCGGGGTATGAATACCGGTATGATTCCGGCCATTCTGCACGCTGTTCATACACTCCCACGTTCTCCCTTCTGTTTTGATGTTAAGAAATTCACCGGGCGGTTCCGCGGCCTCATGGTTGAGCACGCATCGCAGAGTGTTGACCGAAATAACGACCAGATCTTTTTTATTTACCCCCTTTTTCCAATTACTTAATGATTAATCATTATAATTATTAAGTATTATGATTGGAAATAACGGCGGTTGTCCGGGTATCAGAATCTGACAGACATAGAGAAAGGAAAGGAATACACCGGACGTAAAGATCGGTAAATACAGCAGTAAAAAACATTAAGATTGTAAAATCGAATAGGTTTTTATGAAAATTGCGATCATCGGGGCGTCCGGGTATGCCGGCGGCGACCTGATCCGGCTTCTCCTGACCCACTCAACGGCAGAAATTGCTGTGGTGACCTCCCGGAAGTACGCGGGAAAACCGATTGAGACCATTCATCCGCATCTCAAGGGTTTTACCGACCTTGTATTTGAAAACCCGGCGGCCGGTGATATTGATGCAGATGTGGCGTTCCTTGCAGTTCCCCATACGGCAGCAATGACCTATGTCCGGGCGCTTCTTGATAAGGGAATGAGGGTTATTGATCTTTCCGCTGATTACCGCCTCCCGAAAGAGATATTTGAATCAGTCTACGGGGTCCCCCATACCGATTACTTTGATGCACCCTACGGCATCCCGGAACTGCGCCGGGAGAGTTACCGGAACGCCCGTTTTGTTTCGAACCCGGGATGTTTCCCGACCGGCGCAACCCTTGCAGCGGCACCGCTTGCGCAGTTTGCCCATACAATAATATATGATTCAAAAACAGGCGTTAGTGGTGCAGGAGACAATCCCTCAGCAACAACCCATTACCCGAACGTCGGAGATAATATCAATCCTTATAAATGGACATCTCACCGGCACCTGGCCGAGATGCGGCTGGAACTGTCCCGGCTTGGATCCGGGGCACGGTGCTACTTCACCCCGCACCTCGTTCCGGTAAACCGGGGAATACTCACAACGGCACATATCCTCCTCAAGGAGCCGATGGAGCAGGAAGAAGTGGAACGTCGTTACAAGGACTATTATAAAGGGGAATTTTTCATCCGTTACCAGAACCCGACCCTTGCCGCCGTCCGGGGCAGCAATTTCTGTGACATAAAGGCCGAGAGCGAGGGCGAAAGGGTGGTCGTTGTAACGGCGATCGACAACCTTGTCAAGGGTGCAAGCGGTCAGGCCATCCAGAACATGAACATTATCTGCGGATTTGATGAGCGTGACGGACTGAAAGGGGCGGGAATGCTCCCATAAGAGGCGTTACTATGATTGTAAAAGAAATAATGACCCAGAATCCCATTACGGTCTCTGTGCATGCAAAAGTGCGCGAGGCCGCAGGACTGCTGAAGAAGAACCATATCGGAGGACTTCCTGTCATGGATGGGGAAACTCTCGCCGGAATTGTCACCGAATCCGATATTATCTCACTCCTCGAGACCGGAAAAATCTCCGATGACCTCTGGCTCCCGTCGCCGCTCGAGATAATCGAAGTTCCCATACGTGAATTTATCAACTGGGAAAAGACAAAGTCCGCCCTTTCAAATATCGGTGACACCGAGGTCCGTACCGTAATGAGCACACCGGTCGTCACAATCGACGAAGACCGTGATATCGAGGAAGCTGCAGCCCTGATGCTCAGCGAGGGAATTGCCCGCCTTCCGGTGGTCAGGGGCACCCGTCTCGTCGGGATCGTGACGCGTGCAGATATCGTGCAGGGTGTTGGAAGTGGCTTCGATGCGGAAAGCAGCAAGGAGAAATCAGTGTGAATAGTATCTGTGGAGTCGACGGCGTCACTGCATGGGGCTTAAAAGAGGGTAAATTCGGACTTGCCCTTATACGGGCTGAAGGGACTGCAGCCGGTGTATTTACGTCAAACCTGATGCGGGCGGCACCTGTCACGCTGATGCAGGAACGCATGGACCGTGGTATGCTTGATGCGGTCATCGTGAACAGCGGATGTGCAAACGCCTATACCGGGAAAAGGGGATATGCTGACGCTGTGAGCATGGCAGAGATTGCCGGGGACGTAATGGGTGTTCCACCGGGGAATGTCGGCGTGGCAAGTACCGGTGTCATCGGCCGGTACCTTGATCTGCCCCTTATCCGGGACCAGGCAGCCCGTGTTGCCCCGCTGCTGGAACAGAGTGCCCAGGCAGAGGTAAACGCTGCACGGGCGATTATGACCACCGATCTTACCGAAAAGCACGCACTTATTACGAAGGAGACCTTTTCCGTGGGAGGTATTACAAAGGGGAGCGGCATGATTGCGCCGAACATGGGGACCATGCTCGCATTCATATATACCGATGCGGACGTGCCGGCGGACCGGCTGAAGGCAGCCCTCGTGCAGGCAACACGGCGGAGCTTTAACAGGATCGTGGTCGACG
Source organism: Methanoregulaceae archaeon (assembly GCA_041305745.1). GTDB lineage: Archaea > Halobacteriota > Methanomicrobia > Methanomicrobiales > Methanospirillaceae > UBA467. The sequence goes on from JBFYKV010000024.1 coordinate 22,780, forward strand.
GAGATACGAGCACGAACGATATCGCGCTTGCCACTGCCACCGGCAGGGCGGGAAAAGTCAAAATGAATGAATTCCAGGATGCGCTTGAAGCATGCTGCCGGGACCTTGCAATTAAGATTGCAATGGACGGAGAGGGTGCGACAAAACTCCTCGAAGTCACGGTCAGGGGGGCCCCTGAGGAAGAGGCCGCTGCAGAAGTAGCCCGGACCGTTATCGGGTCCCCGCTTGTCAAGACAGCCGTGTATGGAGAAGACCCCAACTGGGGCAGGGTCATCGCTGCAGCCGGGCGTGCAGGTATCGCATTTGATGCAGATTCGGTATCCCTCTGGATAAGTGACGGGTCATCCCGGCTGGAACTGGTAAGAAAAGGAGAAATTGTGGTCGACCTTCCCAAAGCAAAGGCGGCTATGCATGGGAGAAAGGTCATCTTCGAGCTGGACCTTGGTGCAGGAGATGGGGAAGCGACGGCGTGGGGATGTGACCTGACTGAGAAGTACGTGGAGATCAACGGGAGGTATACGACATGAAACGGGAAGAGGTGCTCACTGAGGCACTCCCCTATATACAGCAGTTCCATGGAAAAACCATGGTCATCAAGCTTGGCGGCCATGCCATGATCGACCCTGTAATCCTCGAGAGTGCCATCCATGATGCGGTGCTCCTCCAGATTGTCGGAATAAGGGTCGTACTTGTCCACGGGGGCGGGCCAGAAATCACCGATAAAATGAAGGCCATGGGAAAAGAGCCGAAATTCGTCGGCGGGCTCCGGATAACTGATTCGGATACCCTCGAGATCGCACAGATGGTCCTTGTAGGAAAGATCAGCAGCAACATCGTCTCCCTGATTGCCAGGTGCGGGGGCCAGGGTATCGGGCTCTCGGGAAATGACGGGAACATGATCATCGCACGAAAACTGACTCCCCAGCGGGTGAATATATCCGGCCGGGAGGAGGAAGTGGACCTTGGGCATGTAGGGGAGATCGAGGAGATTAATCCTGCAGTCCTCAATACCCTCCTTGATAACGGTTACATTCCTGTTGTCGCCCCGATCGCAATCGACCGCGGCGGACAGTCCTTAAATATAAATGCCGATACGGCTGCAGGGGATATTGCGATTGCACTCCACGCCTATAAACTGATAAACATGACCGATGTCGATGGCATCATGAATACCGAAAGGACAAAGGTATATCGCAGGCTGTCCTTATCTGATGCCGGGATGATGATGGCGAACGGGATTATCAGTGAAGGAATGATCCCGAAAGTAAAATCACTTGTAAAAGCGGTCAGCGAGGGTGTCAGTTATGCCCACGTCATCAACGGAAATATCGAACACAACCTTCTTCTTGAGATGTTTACCGATGAGGGCGTGGGAACCATGGTGCACCGGGTCTGAATGTTTATTTTTCAGGGGATGGCAAAGAAACGATAATTGAGGAGACGGTTACGGGAACCGCATCTTTCGTCACCGGGACGAGGCGCAAAGAATGAGCTGCAGGTCGTATGCGATCCTGATGGCACTCGGAGCAGTTGCGCTTCTGCTTTTTGGAGGTATCACCGGAGTGGTCAGCGGTGATGCACCACCTGTACCTCCTTCATCCTATGAATTGCAGCATATCAACATTACAAGTACATTCCACTCGGAGAAGTACGAAGACGCAAAACCGGTCATTCATTTCTTTTACAACCAGAACTGCGGGGAATGCCTCCGGACCCTTCCCTTCGTGCAGGAATTTGCACAGGCCCATCCTGAGTACGTGGTCAGGTATTACGACATTCGGGAAAATTTGACTCATAGTGCCCTTTTTCAGCAGTTCAACGAGGAATACGGGGTGGGCTTTTCACCGGTGCCCTCTGCCTTCGTGGGAGATTATGAACTATCAGGATATGAGGAGATAACCGGATATCTTCCGCTTATAGCCGAAGAAATGGCAGGGAACTCAACGGTCCCGGTGGAAGTGCCGCATACGCCGTCAGTTGTTCCCGATGGAGGGACCTCATCGGAGCTTACCATGCCGCTTGTCGTCACGGCAGCGCTTATCGATGGCATCAATCCATGCGCATTCTCTGTCCTGATATTCCTTCTTATCGCCATTACTTCACTGGATTCACGAAAAAAGATGGTGCTGGTCGGTTCGACATTTATATTTGCAGTCTTTGTTTTTTATTTCCTCTCCGGGCTTGGTATTTTTACCATTATACAGACCGCAGGGATTTCCCGTCTGATATCATTTATTGCAGCCCTGATTGCACTTGCTGCAGGGGTTATAAGCATCCGCGATGGTCTTTCCAGGCAGAATTCGACCCCGCTTGTCATCCCCGAATCGAAAAAGGGAATAATTGAGACATATGCAAGGAAAGCATCGATTCCTGCAGCATTTGTGCTTGGTGTACTGGTGGGGATGTTTGAGCTTCCCTGCACAGGCGGTATCTATCTGGCAATACTATCGCTTCTTTCCAACAAAATGACCATGACAGAAGGGATACCCTACCTGATGGTGTATAATATCATATTTATTCTCCCGCTTGTGGTGATACTCGCCATCGTCGCATTTGGTGTATCGACAGAGCGGCTCGATCACTGGCGTATTGAAAAAAGAAGATATATCAGGTTTGCGATGGGTGCGATCATGATCGTGCTTGGCATTGTGCTCCTCGCGGAAGTCTTAATGTGACCCGGTTCAATCAGGGGAGGTTTCCCTCCCCTGAACACTCTCTTTGGCGTTCCTCGCTCATCTCGATGAGAATTTCAAAAATTTTACTCACCATGACCGGGTTTATATTTTTCTCAACGGCTGCATTGAATGTTTTTTCCAGCACAACCTGAGTCCGTTTTTCATCATGGATAGGCAGTCCCTCATTCATTTTGACCTGTGCGATCTTTGCCGCAATTTTCTGGCGCCGCGCGATGAGATCGATTATTTCGTCATCAATCCGGCTGATCTCTGCTCTTAATCCCTCTATCGGCATGGTATATAGTAAAAATACGAAATGGAATTTAAAGGTAATCCCGGAGTGCGGACGGAACCCTGGTAGTGTCAGATATCAACTGTAAAAATGGAAACCTGTACTCTGCAATTGCAGGTTGGGAGATTACTTCATAAATATTTACCGAAATTTCACATGGATCCCCAACCCACAATAGCAGGTTCCACTCAAGGATCCATTCCCTAGAGTTCACTCTCCTTGCGAGGGGGAGGCTTGCCCCTCCCCCGAGCATTTCTACTTCCTTGGATTAGAATTAAGAGATAGAAAGCAGCTCACGCTGTTCGACAGATTTTATGCAAGAATCAGGCTCCGATAATCGTTGTTCTACCAGTTCAGACATATTGAGATATCGATAGCTGGTAATCCAGTCCTCGTTCATATCAATCAAAATCGATACAACCAGTCTGAGTAGCGATGACTGACTTGGAAATGCTCCAACAACCTTTGTTCTGCGCTTTATTTCAGCATTGACTCTTTCTACCATGTTTGTAGTACGAATTCGTTTCCAGTGTTCCTGTGGGAAACTACGATAGTTAGCGACATCCAGCATAAACAGTTCGACGGTATCAGCGGCCTTGCAATAACCCATCTGTTCGAGTTTGATTGCAATTTCAGGTAATTTCTCTTCATTTCCATTTAATGCTGATTTTAACAGGTCAGAAATCTCCTTTTGAAATTTCCTTGGAACGTTCCGTAGAATAGCTCGTGAATAATGAACTGTGCACATTTGCCAACTCGCACCGAGAAATGACATTTTCACTGCCTTCTGAATGCCTTTATGACCATCAGAGATAACCAGCTGAACTCCCCGCAGGCCCCGGGATTTCAGGTCTTCGAAAAAGGATAACCAAAATCCTTCATCTTCGCTATCCACAATTCTTACTCCCAGGATTTCACGTATCCCGTCTTCCCGGACACCCGCAACTAAGAGGACCGCCTGGTTCACATATCGCCCGTTGCAGCGCACTTTGACATATACCGCGTCAACAATCAGGTAAATGATTGGTTGTTCAATCGGGCGATTCAGGAACTCCTCAACTTTATCATCCAGTTCTTTCGCAATGCGGGATACAGTATCTGCAGAGATATCCTCAATTCCGAATTTCTCCATTATATGCCTGACTTTTCGAGTGGATACTCCCTGAATATACGACTCACTGATTGCATTGACTAACGCTTTCTCTATCCGGCTGTAGCGATCAAACACCACTGTTGTGAATGGCTGTTCTCTGAATTCTGGTTTTGTTAGAGTGAGTTCGCCAAATCGGGTTTTTAAATTTCTCGGTTTAGTGCCGTTCCTTCTCGCTATTCGGTGTTTGGTACGTTGATAGCGCCGGGCGCCAGCTTGCTGCTCTGCTTCATACTGCATCACAAGGTTCAAAAAAAATGTGATGAACGCTTTCATTCCGTCGTCCTGATCGGTAAGATAATCTTGCACAAAGTCAATTATTGACATGGCCCTGTTCTCCTTTTGCTTATATCTGAGAGTACAGGGCTTCTGAAATATTTACAGTATTTTTCTTACACTATC
>JBFYKV010000025.1:0-27811 GCA_041305745.1 Methanoregulaceae archaeon
TCAACTGCCTGTTCTGGCAGCTCTTGTCGATGCTTTCGAGGAAAACCCTTTCATCCCTTCTGTCGCTCACAGATCAGTCTGAATAGTTACAAAATAATTATCCAGGTCGTATGACTCAACAGTTCTTCTTGCAGCAAAAAAGAATTAATGCATGAATACCGATGATTAGCCATATGAAAACGATCCATGTTCCCGTACTTATCGAGACCGATGAGGACGGGATCTTCATCGTATCCTGCCCCCAGTTCAAAGGCTGCCATAGTTATGGGAAGACTATTGACGAAGCCCTCGAACGCATCAGGGAGGTCATCGCCCTCTGCCTGGAAGACTCAAATCCTGAACAGGTTAATACTTTTGTAGGGTTTCGCGAGGTCGAAATAATTCAGGGGGGATGATGCTCCCGGTCATCAACGGGAAAGAACTCATCGCTTTTCTCAAAACCCTTGGTTTTTTTGGTCATCCGGCAGAAAGGATCGCATGTCCGGCTGAAGTCAGAAGACGGGCGGTTCACCACAGTCCCTCTTCATAGTAATGAGGAGATTCCCAAAGGGCTTCTTCGAAAAATCATCAGGGAAGACCTTGAAATGACGCTCGAAGAATTTGTATATGCATACGAGAACTACACCGGAAAATAAATAATATCCTGACGGCAGGGAGTCAGTTCGATCTGGAGCTGGTAGTGTTCCTCAAGTCCTTTTTTGAGGTTCTGGAAAGCCTCCTCTTCTGAGGACCCCTGATCGGCTACATTCGTGAGGAGATCCATGGCCACGACATATTTTCCTTCTTTATGGACTTCAATGAGGGTCTTCCTGTTCTGATACAAGTTGTCAGATTTTTTGGAATAATGAAAACAGTTTATACGCACCGCTGATCGTTTTGGGCAAATCTCTGTTAAGTTGTGAATATCCATTTCCGGAGTTCTTACTTTTCCTGCCCTCACTCATCCATTTGAAGTAAATCCTTAATTAACGCGGCAATGGCCTGCCATTGCGATTCCTCGATATTTCCGATCTTACGGATAAACCGCTCGCGGTCAAGCGCCACTATTTGGAACGCAAGTGCCACACTCTCCCGGTCCAGCCCGTTATGTGATGTCGGGGTAATTGAATACGTATGGGAGAATCTGAGCGTGGCAATAGTTGTGGTAAGCGGGACTACGATCACCAGGCCGTTTGCGCTTCCCATCACCAGTGCAGGGCGCTCCCCCCTCTGTTCGTGTCCTTTCGCATCGCTCCAGGTCGACACGCCAGATCTCCCCGCGTCTCATCAATTAATCAGTGCTCCAGCGATTTCAGGGAAGCTCTCTGCCAGATACCGGTTTCTTTCTTTAATTCGGCGAGATCCTTTCCGCCAGGTTCAAAAAGGAACTCCTTGGCCTTCGATATCCCGAGAGCGACCTGTGCCTCCGAATAGAAAGGTTTCAGTCGTTTTACATGAGTCAATGCTTCCCGCGGAGTGCACTTTTCCCTCAGGGTATAATGTCCATACGTTGCACCGACTTCAAGGAGAATGGGTTTCAGGCCGAAAATCCTTTCAAGTTGCGTCGCGACCTCTTTTTCCCGGGTACTGAGGGGGGTTTCAGTGGTATAATTCTCAAACTCGTCGCAAAACTCGTACAGGTCTTTCGTAAGGTCCGGGGAATAGGGCCCCCGGACATAGATGCTGCACGGGTATTTCAGGTCGATGCCCTTGAGCTCAAGCAGGCACACCAGCTTCTGTGCGACGAGCCGGTCGTCGAACCGGGTAATATCCAGGTGAAAGTCCAATTCTTTGAAAAAGGCTATTACTTTTTTTCTTCTTTGCATATCATTCACCACATTGTAAAAATCTGCATAACCAATCCCTGGTCCTTGTCCATTCTTCCTGGCCTTCGGTTGTGATGGTAAACAGTTCCAGTTCCTTTCCCTCGAAGATGATCTTCTCCGATGCGAGATACCCGATATCCTTGAGCACATTCAGGTTCGAATACAATACACCGTCGTTAATGTCAAGGGCCGCTTTCAGCTCGCGGTAGGTCGCTCCATCCGGTCCGAGGGCAGCAAGGCTCGCAAGCAGTTTCAACCGGACAAGGGAGAAAATTTTTGCGTTGAGCGCCTGTGACTCGTTCAGGATGGAAAGGACATTATTCTGCATGGGGGATCTCTCCGGTCACTGATCTCATTCCTGATGATATGATACTCGTTCAACCTATTTAAATTACTTTAATATTTACTTAAATTTTAAAGTAATTGCTCGCTTTATCTCCACTGATAGATCGCTAAAATCTCCCCGCTTTTCGCATCGACTACGACCGTTCCACCGGCTCTTCCCACAAACAGGCTGTCAGCAGGAACGTTTTGTGGGACGCCTTCGACTGTGACCGACCACGCGGTGACGTAACTTGTTGAAACGCGGTGCCGGCTGAGCCTCGCGATCGGCGGACGAAGAAAGGGGTAGTCCTAAAAGTCGCGGTATACAACCCTGCGGTGCCGTATATAATGCACCACTACTTCTTTCTCCTGCTGGAGGACCTGGTAAACAATGCGGTAGTCCCCGGACCGCACCCGATAAAAATTCTCTGAACCGCTGATTTTTACGCAGTCCCTGGGGAGGGGTTCTTTTGCAAGCGATTCGACTTTTTCGAGGAGATGTGGAATGAATTCACGGGGAATTTTTCTTAAATCTTTTTCAACTCCCGTTTTGAATGAGAGCGCAAACAAGGCCATAAAAAAGTTCAGAGACGTTTCTTCAGCTCTTCAAGGCTGATAGTTTTTTCATCCCGACGCTCCGCCACCACCGCCAGGTCGTGGAGGTCCTCCTGGAGCTTTTCGTATTCCTCGAGGGGAACTATTACTGCAATCCGCTGCCCTTTTTCATCTACAACGTATCGTTCCACGGCATCCATGTTCTACCAGTACATCATCATCTGCTGTACATAAAATCATGCTTCGTTTCCCCTGCACAGGTTCATGGAATACTTCACTCCGGCAGGGTAGTGACGATCCGCTCACGGTCGAGGAACCGGACAAGCCAGAAGGTCAGGGCAAGGAGCGCTCCGGCGACGAGCAACGTTCCCAGCAGGACCGGCCACGTAATCTCAACGGTCGGCCCGATGACCTCGCGGGTGAAACTTATCACGAAGATCAGGCCCAGGATAATGCCGAAGTTCAGGATCTGGTTCTCCCTCATCCCGAGGAGGAGCTGTGCAAACCCGATAAGGCCTGATGCCGCCGCAATGAACGCCGGGATAACGATCAGTATGTGCACGATGACCTGCGGGGAGTATATGAGAGTGCTATCCAGCATCGCGGATGATCCCGCGGCGATGATAAACGCGGTTGCAAGTGCCATGACGTATGCGGGGATGGTCACTCCGATAACCTTCCCGAGCCAGATCTGGCGGAGCGACAGCGGGGAGCAGAGCAGCGTCTCGATGACACCTTCCGTCTTCTCCCGCAGGAACGCCTGGCCTGAAAAGATGTACCCGCAGAATATCCCGAGCGTCAGGACGAGGTAAAACCCGAGCTGGTCCAGGATGACGGCCGGGTTTTCGGCGGCAATGATCACTGCCGGCGTCGAGATCGCACCGAACACAACGACGAACGCGACTGCAGAGATAAGGAGGTTTTTTGAACGGAGGATCTGCTGTATCTCCTTCCTGGCAACAACTATGACTTCTCTCATGATGACGCCTCCGCCTTTTTCATCACGTCAAGGTAAATCTCTTCAAGCGACCTCGACTGCTTCTTCGCCTCTTCAAGGGAGATACCCGCCCCGGTGAGTGCAAAAAGGACTCCGGGGGCACCGTTGTGCGGGATCTTCATCGAGATGTGATCGCCCTGCACCTGCAGGTCCGATACCCCTGCAGTCCCTTCGAGAACACGCTGTGCAGCACCGGCCTGTGCCTTATCCGAAAGTGTTACGCCAAATACCGTCATGCCGGCACCGGTTGTCAGGGTGCTCACGCTGTCGAGTGCTTTAATCTCCCCCTGGTTGAGAATCGCAACCCGGTTGCAGACACGCTGGACTTCGTCGAGGTTATGGGAGTTAAGAAAAATGGTAATCCCTTCCCGTCCTGAAAGACGGAGGATCAGGTCCCTGACCATGTGCTGTGCCTCCGGGTCGAGCCCTGATGACGGCTCGTCGAGGAATACTATCTCCGGATCGTGCAGGATTGCCCTGGCAATCCCGAGCTTCCTCTTCATCCCGGTCGAAAACGTCCCGGCTGGATCGTCCTTCCGTTCCGAAAGCCCGGTAAATTCCAGCAGTTCGCCGATGCGGTCACCGGGATTTTCCACCCCGTAGAGCTGTGCATAATAGAAAAGGTTCTCGTACGCACTCAGCCGGTCATATATACCGTTATTCTCGAGAAGCACCCCGACCCTGCCTCGCACGGTATCATCAACAGCAAGATCTGCTCCCATGACCCTTGCACTGCCTGAACCGGCATGGAGCAGCCCAAGCAGGATACGCATGGTCGTCGTCTTCCCGGCACCGTTCGGGCCGAGAAATCCAAAAACCTCGCCTTTCTCAACAGAAAAACTGATACCGTTGAGGACGACCTTCCCGCCGAACGATTTTTTCAGGCCTGTTACCTCAATCACGCTCATTTAGCAGCTCCTTTTCGGAAAAAATAATACCGTGCCGGAAGCACCCCGGCTGTCCCGGCATTTACTCTGGTTTTTTTATCCATATCGGTCCCCTGGTGTGATAAAAAAATCACCGTGGGTTAGTTATTTCTCACGCAGATATTTCAACACACCGGATATTTCAACGATATATCACCTGTAAATTTCATGAAAAGAAAAATAAATGGTTTTATAGCGTTTTTGACATCCTCGCATTAATACGATCTGTTGGATTCATTTTTCTGCCAGGAGGGGTCCTCACCCGTCCCTGTCCCACCCCTGAATGATAATCTCATGGCAGGGGTGATTCAGTCCCTGTTACCCTTAAAATCATTGAACATTGTCGCGGTCCCACCACGAAGACAAAAACTTCGGGCGTGGCGAAATCGCCGGGGTGTACCGGGTTGGGAGAAATGCGTTCATCCAGACCCGGTTAATAAAGTAATTACAGAGATGCGTATGAACCAGATGTGGACAGTCCCGGGACATCTTCGTTTTTCGTATAGAATGTGTGAAATTAATTTTTATCGGGGGGATAATGGATCAGTCATTGAAACGCCGCCGGGGCGCCATTCGGGGGGCGGCGACGTTCATCGTTATGAAATCCGGAGGGGTCGGACATTCATATTTTTTTATCGATGTATTTAGGACACATATAAGAGCAACGGGCGTGAGAGGAGTGCGGTCCCACTAATACCAGTCAGAATGCAATCTTACAGGACAGAATCGGATCCTCTTTTTTTATTTTGTTGACGTTTAGGATAATTCCTGCATAAATTATGCCGGAATTTACTTTATTTCCGGATTTGTCAAAATCCTCCTCTCAATAATTCATCAGAAATATTGAGAGAACAGTAAAAGTTACCTATCGAAGATTCCGGACAAAAGGGTTAAGCGCAGGTTTTAACAGGCAAAATAACCTGATAACTGCCCGCCCGAAAAACCCACAACCCCTCCGGAATTAAGAAGGAGGACGCATAGCCCTGAACTGTCATCCACAGCCGATCCTGCAAGGGTACCGGCAGTTGCCGGACACACGCCGCGGTCCAGGAGTTCTCCCATGACTGATTCCCCTGATGCTCCTGTATCAGGCACATAGACCGATCCGAGGCTGTTCGTGATCAAAGGTGATGCTGATCTACCGGTGTCACGCAGGGAGAGAGTCGATAATGACGCAAATGATCCTTTTTCACCGGTCATAACGGACCTGGAGATCGAATACCCCGCATACGATTCCATGGCAGGGGAATAACGGGAAACCTGCTGATGCTGAAGAGAGGAATAGGATTGCAGGAACCCGCTGCTATACGGAGTAGAGACGTCGGAGAATGAAGCACTGCATTGTGAGCCGGTCACGGCATTCAGTGCCAGGATGACCGTGCAGAATATGATAAAGGCTGAACTGACTGATTTCATGGATGACTGCCAGCCATGTTCGGTCCGGTAATATTTTAATTGGTAGGATACCCCGGGTTCAAAGATGTGACATGCATTTCAGACACATACCGGATGTACCACGAATAGGGAAAGCCCATGCTGTCTTGAGATACGTGTGATTGTGAGAAAAATGCTCTTTACTGTCTTATACAGGTTGATAGAAACTCAAATCTTTGAGCAGGTGGCGAGCAGTTCCTGAAGAATAGTATAGCTCACGGACTGGTGAGAAAACAGGTTACAATGCAATCTTATTACGAAAGAAAAAAGGTTTAGCCGAACAGGGCACCGAGCCCTGCCATTCCGCTCTCTTCCTCTTCCTTCTTGTCTTCGACAACCTCTTCAGCTGCTGCTGCGGGTGCTGCTGCTGCTGCGGGTGCTGCTGCAACTGCAACAGGTGCTGCTGCTGCCTTGCTGATTGCATCCTCAATGTCGACGCCGTCAAGCGCTGCAACGAGCGCCTTTACACGGGATTCGTCAACGGCGATACCGGCAGCGGTAAGGACTGCCTTTACATTCTCTTCCTTGATACCCTTGCCTGCCTTGTGCAGGAGGAGTGCTGCATAGATATATTCCATCTTTTTCACCTCAGTTTTTAATTGGATTTGCCCTTCACTGCGTTCCGGAGGGCTGACATTTCTCTGTACGCTTTTCCTATAATCGCATCAATTACGTCCTTCTCGTAGACGCTGGCCTCAATTGCAAGACCACGTGCTTCACGCACCGCCTTTGTCAGGATTGGTGCAATAGTATCCTTTGTCGGGATAGCTGCATTCACCGAGAGGTTGAATGCCTGCTGTGATGCGAGCGTGATCTGGTTGAGTATGGCGGTCTCATCAATCGCGAGGACCGACGGTTCGTATATGGTTCCTTCGTAGTATGCTATCTGAAGGATAAGCCCTACATCCATCGGTTTGACGTCGAGCTTGGACAGGACATCCGCCAGTTTCTGGCTGATGGCCTCTCCCTTTTTCACGACGGTCTTTGTCTCACGGATTTTGACCTTTCCACCCTCGATGGCCGCCGGGATACCTGCCTGCTGGAGTTCCCCGACAATCGGACCGGGTTTGAAACTTGTCGGCCCCTTCTCGATGATAATATCTTCAGGAGCGCATTCACCCGGCTTTGCAGCCATCTTGGTCTTTGTCTTCTCGAGAGTCTTGAACAGCTTGAACGGGTTTTCGTTCGTAAAGATAAGTGCAGACTGGCCGGACAGGTGACCTGAAACCGACTGCATATCCCCGCCGAGCTCTTCGAATGCATGCTTGATCAGGGTATTCCTGGTCATCTTGATCTTGGCGCTCCCCTTTAAGTTGCGCCGGATCTGCTGGAGCTGCGTGGCAGGGATGCCGTACATGTCTACAAGCCCTACAAGGGTGTAACTGCCTGCATCTGCCTTGATCTCTTCGACTTCCTTCCGTTTCCATGCCGGGAGATGATGGGTATACAATGCCATCTATACCAGCCTCTCTGCCGGGCCCATCGTGGTCTTTACAAACACCGACCTGATATTCATGGGTCCCTGTTCAAGTACCGCTTCGACACGCTTCATGACCGCATCGATATTCTCTGCGATCTGCTCAGGGGGCATCTCTGTTGTTCCCACCTTCACATGGAACAGTTTCTTGTCCTTTGTGCGTATCTTAACGGAATTACGAAGACGTTCAACTATTGGCCTGATATCGGTTCCGCTTGCAATGGGGAGCGGCATCCGTCCACGTGGACCGAGCCGCGGCCCGAGCCAGCGACCGACAAGCGGCATTACACCGGTCTCAGCAAGGAAGAAACGATACGCGCTGGCGACCCCGCGGGCTTCGCGGGGCTCTCCGCCCAGTCGTTCAATCTCTTCGGGGCCGATAATCAGGTCCACACCGGCTTCTTTTGCCTGTGTGGTGATATCGCCCTTGCCGAGGACCGCAATGCCGACTTTTTTACCAGTACCATGGGGAAGAAGAATCGTCTCGTCAATACGATTTTTCGGCTGCGCCATATCAATATTCTTGAGATTGATGGTAATATCTACACTCTCAGAGAATTTGCGTTTAGGCGCTTTTTCGATAGCCGCATTCACGGCTTCCAAAATTCTGGCCCTTTCAACCATCTGATTCCTCCATAGTTCTCGACCTTTACGATCTTCTATGGTTTTTCTATCTCGTCTATTCTACGAGGACCTTGTCATATGCGCCAGTGTCAATTGCAGAGAGGACCTCTTTCGGTCTCTTGCCGTCGACATTGACACCCATGCTGACACAGGTTCCGACAACTTCCTTGACCGCATTCTTCAGGTCATAGGAGAGCATGTCGTTCTGTTTCATACGGGCTATTCTGACAGCGGCCTCGATAGGCAAGTCACCAACTATCTGGATATTGGGTTCTGCTGAACCCTTCTCGACATTAACCTCTTTTTTAATGAGGGCCGTTGTAGGTGGAACACCTACTGTGACCGTGAAGTTCTTCTTTTCGTCGACCTCGATCTTCACCGGCACCTGCATGCCGTTGAATGAAGCCGTCTTTTTGTTGATCTCGTCAACAACCGCCTTCACGTTAATGCCAAGTGGTCCAAGTGCAGGTCCGATTGGCGGACCTGCGGTTGCCTTGCCTCCGGGTACTAATACCTCGACCACTTCTGCCATAGTATCACCATGCTGTCCCTCGAAACGGGTACTCCGCGTGGGTTAAGTAAGGTTGACCGGGACTGACTTAAATGTATTACCAGAACCGGAAAAAAGAGGGGTGTATATCAGCTCATGTCACCCTTGTCAACGACCCTGACATTATCGCCGCGGACCGTGATCGGGATCGGGAGCACACTCTCGTATAATTCTACAGTAATTTCTTCCTTTCCTGCATCGATGCGTTTTACTACCGCTTTCTCACCCTTGAAAGGTCCGGCTATGAGCTCGACAATGGTGCCTTCCGATATCCCGCTGACAACAGGTTTCGGTACCAGGAAGTGCCCGACCTCGGAGAGGGCGGTCTCACCCTTGATTACACTGCGCGCATGTGCTACCTTCTCAACGAGCTGTTCGATGCGGGGAAGGCTCTCGGGGGTCTCAACGAGCACGTATCCTTTCAGTTCATCAGGGACGATGACTGCCGTGACCTTTACATCGGTAGCGCCGGTATCGATTGCCTTTTTAATATTGTCGGCTACCGTCCTTTCCTGCTTCGAGGTAGTCTTGATGGCAAAAATACGGTTGGTGTATTGTTCCATTTCCATCATGGCAACAACAGCATGATCTCGTATATGATAAAACCCATCAGGCCGACAATTGCGATGCCCGCAGCGGCCACCAGTGCAATTTTCTGGAATTCGTCCCTTTTCGGGGTTCTGGCAAGCTTGAGTATACGCCAGTATTTCCTGAATAACTCCTCATTCAGGTTGAATTTTATATCCGGTTTTGTTATCTCCATGTTGTATCACTTCAGGAAATCTATCTCAAATTGCTTCTGAACTTTTGGGGTAACTTTTTCATTTCTACCATATATTTGTGGCGACCGTACTCCACATACCACAAGCATCGTCCGCATCTTGTTCTGCATATCCGGATCTATCTGAACTCCCCAGATTATGCGTGCATTGGGGTCAATCCGGTTATACACTTCCTGAACCACGCCTTCTGCCTCTGCCATCGTCATGTCGGGTCCGCCAATGACATTGACAAGCGCGGCAGTAGATCCGGATATATCAACATCGAGCAGCGGCGACCGAATCGCCTTCTTTACCGAGTCAGCTGCCTTGTCTTCGCTGTCACTCTCGCCCATCCCGATCATTGCAACGCCGCCGCGCTCCATGACCGTCCTGACGTCGGCAAAGTCCAGGTTGACAAGCCCGGGCATGGTGATCAGTTCGGTGATCCCCTTGACCGCACGCATCAGGACCTCGTCGGCGACCTTGAATGCCGCGTAGAGTGGAAGTTTTGGTACAACTTCAAGCAGACGGTCATTCGGGACCACAATAACCGTGTCTGCCACGTCCCTGAGGCGCTCGAGTCCGGCCTCTGCATTTTCCATCCGTATCGCCCCTTCGGCAGTGAATGGCAGTGTAACGATGGCAATTGTGAGTGCCCCCTCGTCCCGGGCAGCCTTTGCCACGATGGGTGCACATCCGGTCCCGGTGCCTCCCCCGAGACCCACGGTTATGAATACCATATCGCAGCCGGAAACAATACGTTTTATGTCCTGCTCGTTTTCAAGTGCAGCTTCTTCCCCGATCTGGGGGATCGAACCTGCTCCAAGCCCTCTCGTCCGCTGCCGGCCGATGAGGATACGTTGATCCGCCTGTGTGCGGATAAGGTTCTGGGCATCGGTATTGATGGCAATAAGCCTGGCCCCGTGGATACCCTCCTCCATCATGCGGGTGATGGTATTGGATCCGCTTCCGCCACAACCTACCACGGCGATTTCGGTCTTTAACTCCTTGAGGATCTGGTCGAGATCCTCATTATTCTTCGAGACCTCCTGTGGCTCGTCCCTGACCCTCGTGAGTGCCTCTTCAACAATTGATCTCATAGGTAATTCTCCAATCCCGGGATGTGGATTTTTTTCTCATCGCGAACCCGGACCATTTCCGGTGTGATCTCCCTTCCATCGACGTACACGCTACGGCCTTTCATCAGGTCACCGAGTAATGGTCCCTTCGGAATCCCCAGTTCGCGCGCTTTTATGGGGTCGAGCCGCATTTTCCGGATGATAAGGTGATCCCCCTCAATCGCGATGTGTTTTTCACTACTTAAGGTTGTTACGCATAAGCTTATTAAATCATTCAGTACATCCAGGTAATTCTCCTCCAGTGTGATAAAAACCGGCAGCACCGCCCGTTTACCTGTCGAAAGGTGGGCAAGGGGCAGTTCATCGAGTCCGTCTGCAAACCTCTTCTCATTTGTTTTCAGGGTTTCGTCGAGTAAATTCCCGGGAATTTCAATTTTTTCCGGCTTTCCGTCAGACGGGAACCGGTGAAGGCTCACCTGTGATCCGGGTTCGATCGTTTCCGCAAGCGAGAGGATCGAGAGGTATGTTGACCATGACAGGGCTCCCATGTGGTGCAGGTCCCCCCCGGTAAGTCGCACCAGCCCGCATTCCCGGAAGGCCCGGTCGAGCCGGGTATTCTCATCCGTTGTCACTGCTTTCCTGTCGACATATCCTGCAACAGCCCCGCTCTTCTCTGCCATGAGCCGTACCATATCAGCATTTAACCCGGAGATATCGCGGGAATGTGCAATATGGCCGAATGCACCGCGGGTGGCGAGGGCGATTTCCGTCTCCCTTGCCGCGTAATGGGTACCCCCGAACCCGACAAGGGGGATGACATCGGCGGGGTCTGCACAAAGAACGCTTCTGGCAACTGCACGGGCTGCAACCGCGTCATTCCATTCTTTTTCAGTGCTCCCGACCTCGACAAAAAAAGACGGCGTCTCAAGCTCTGACGGCCCGTGGTGGGTGATCTCGTAGGCAACCCGGTACCCCTGCGGGGCATTCTTTGAAAGCCCGGAAAGAACGGCATGCATCCAGGCGGGTGCTGCAGGGGGTAATGACCCGGGTTTTCCTCCAAAATCGGCTGAACCGATATTACCTGTCACGTGCACGGTGAGGACCGGGACGGGATTGACACTTGAATGACGCGAGAGAAATATAATCAGGTCAGAGGAGAGTTCCCGGTCGATATGATCTGCATAAATGAGGCGCTCCTGCACCCCGATAAGTTCATAGCGGCATTTTTCGAGGGGATACGGGTCTCTTGGCCCGGCTGCAAGGAGTTCTTCGACCTGTTTTTTAATGCTGGTCCCGCCAGGGTCCTGCCGGGAATATACGAGTGCGATCTTCTTGTCCCTGATATGTCATCCCGTCCCGTTGTCCATACTGGTGAATATGATAAACACTATTTCTTTGTATACATACTATTGTTACTATGGACGAGGAACAAATCAGAACTGCATTTGAAAAAGAGGGTATTGTAAATGAGATAAAATGCCCGCAGGCGTTTCTTATCTCGGAAAAATACGGCATCCAGAAGATGGATATCGCGAGGTACTGCAACAGGAACGGAGTAAAAATCAAGGGATGCCAGCTGGGCTGCTTTAAATGAGTCTTTTTCTCAGTACAATCCCGGTTGACGACGCCATCAGTGCTGGAAATGCCCTAGTCCGGCCGGTCGGTACAGAGATCGTCCCGCTGGAGGAATGCCAGGGCAGGGTACTGGCAGAAGACGTCTCTTCAGATGTTGACATCCCGGGGTTCTCCCGTTCAGTGGTTGATGGTTACGCGGTAAAGGCGTCAGATACGACAGGTGCCGGAGAATCATCCCCGGCAATGCTGAACTATTCCGGCTCGGTGAAAATGGGGAGTGCTGAAGAGATCACGCTCCGCCCGGGAGAATGTTTCTATATCCCAACCGGGGGGAAACTCCCGTCCGGGTCAGACGCTGTGGCCATGATTGAATACTCAGAAGCGATAGGTGACCAGATCCTTGTGAAAAAAACGGTCGCACAGGGTGAAAATATCATATTCAGGGGAGAGGATTTCACTGCCGGAAACGTCGTCGTGGAGAAGGGCCGGCGGCTCTCACCGCAGGATATCGGTGTGCTCGCTGCCGTAGGCCACTCCTTTGTCCCGGTATTCCAGAGACCTGTTGTTGGCGTTATCTCCACTGGAAACGAGCTTGTCCCGGTTGATACGGTCCCGTCCGGCGGGCAGGTGCGTGATGTAAACAGCTTCATGTGTGGGGCGTTTCTTGCACAGAAGGGGTTTATTCCACGTTATTACGGGATAACCCGTGATGACCGTGATGCCCTCCGGACCGTTTTTGGAGAGGCAGTCTCGGAATGCGATGCCGTACTTATCTCGGGGGGAAGTTCCAAGGATGACCGGGATATGAGTGCCGACATCATCCGGGAGGCCGGCGAGGTCAGGGTGCACGGGATCGCAATTGCACCGGGAAAACCGACAATTCTTGGTATTGCCGGAGATAAACCCATCATCGGACTCCCGGGACACCCGGCCTCTGCCTATATCGTGCTGATGATCATTGGCATTCCGATGCTCTCGGTCCTTGCCGGTGAAACCCTGCACGCACGTCATACCGTGCGGGCGGTTCTTGGAGAGAACGTCCCCTCCACCCGCGGCAGGGAGGACTACGTCAGGGTCGTGATGAAAGACAGGACTGCCTGTCCTCTTTTTGGAAAGTCAGGACTTCTCAACACCCTTGTGGAGAGCCACGGGGTCGTCCGGATCCCTGCAGGGAGCGAGGGTCTTGAGGCGTTCGAAGAGGTGGACGTGATCCTGTGGTAAAACGCTACCTCGACGTGGTTTCGCTGCAGGATGCACTTGACCGTGTGAGTACGGGTTTTACGCATCTACCAGAGATCCGCGAAGTACCACTGGAGGAATCGGTGGGGTGTATCAGTGCAGCCCCTGTTTTTGCCCGGTACTCTGTCCCGGAAATCCACCTTTCCGCAATGGACGGCATCGCAGTCCGGAGTGCTGACACCATCGGGGCGTCTGAACAGCGGCCGTTAACCCTCCCTGAAGCAACCAGGGTAAATACGGGAAATATCGTGCCTGCTGCGTTCGATGCAGTGATCATGATCGAAGATGTCAGGGTCGACAATGACCGGTTCACTATACGGAAACCGACAGCTCCCTGGCAGCATATCCGCCCTGCCGGCGAAGACATCGCCGAGTCTGAGATGATCATCCCCGAGCGGCACCGCATCCGTCCCCACGAGATCGGCGCCCTTGCCACCTATGGCATCACCCGCCTGCCGGTCTTTTATGTCAGGGCCGGGATCATTCCCACCGGCAGCGAACTTGTTCCCCATGGAACAAAACCTGCGCCGGGACAGGTAGTCGAGAGCAACACGGTGATGGCTGCCGCATGGCTCGAATCGCTCGGTGTCAGGTGCACGCGGTACCCTGTCACTCCTGATAAGCCCGACCTGATACGGAATGCGGTTAAGAGGGCAATTGATGAAAACGACCTGGTAATCGTCTCTGCCGGGTCCTCTGCAGGGACCCGCGACTTCACTGCTGATATTATTTCAGAGCTTGGCGAGGTGCTGATCCACGGCGTGGCAATAAAACCGGGAAAACCTGTTATTATTGGCAGGATCCGGGAAAAACCGGTGATAGGCATGCCGGGATACCCCCTCGCGGCGCTGACGGTCCTTCGGGAGATCATCACCCCTCTTGTCGCCCGTTACGGGCTTGCCATACCGGACCCCGTGCTCCAGCGGGCCCGGCTCACCAGTACCCTCCACTCGGAACCCGGGACCGATGAATTTGTTCTCCTGTCTGTCGGAACGATAGGGGGGAAGTGGGTGGCATCGCCGCAATCACGTGGGTCGGGCGTGCAGATGAGCGGCGTCCGGGCAAATGCCTACCTCCGGATACCGCGGCAGATCGAAGGTCTTGAGGCCGGGGAAGAGGTTGAAGCAACCCTGATGGTATCCCGCTCTGAAGCCGGAGAGGCGCTCCTGCTGACCGGGAGCCATGACCCGGTTCTCGATTACCTTGCAACCATGGTACGTGCAGGGGGCGTGGATATCCATTCCACTCATACCGGGAGCATGGGGGGCCTCATTTCCTTAAAAAAACGGGACTGCCATGCTGCACCCATGCACCTGCTCGCAGATAACGGGGACTATAACGTCCCGTTCCTCTCCCGCTACCTGCCGGGAGAACGCATCACGCTCATCTGTGTTGCAGGGAGAGCGCAGGGCATCGTATCAGTCAGCGGCGATATCGGGATCGATGACCTTCCCGCACACCGGTTCGTGAACAGGCAGAAAGGGTCGGGTACCCGCCTGCTCCTCGACTATGAGCTGAAAAAACACAGTATTGACGCTTCCCGTATCGGGGGATATGACACAGAACTCACAACGCATATCGGTGTTGCCCTTGCCGTGAAAAGCGGGGAGGCGGAGGCCGGGATGTGCGTCTACAGCGCTGCAAAAGCACTCTCCCTGCAGTTCCAGCCTGTGGCGCAGGAACGCTACGAACTTGCCGTACGGACGGAACACATGGATGATCCAAGGATCATTGCGCTTCTTGACACGATACGATCAGACAAGTTTATCCGGGTGCTGCAGGACCTTGGCGGGTACGACTCCCGCGAAACAGGCGTGCAGCGCGAACTGCCATAACAACTGCCTCTTCCGGTGTCGCGCACCGGAAAACCCCGTCAATATCGTGGGTTTTCCAGCCAAACACCATTCTCCCGGTTTTCAGCGCAATTGCTATTTCTGATAATGTTCCATATGCCCCGCCGACAGCGATGACCGCATCGGCAGACTGGACAAGCACCACGTTCCTTGCATGGCCAAGCCCGGTCCTGATGATAACGTCGAGGAGGCCGTTCCCGTCGCCGGTATCAGGCAGGATCCCGACCGTCATTCCGCCTTCCTCCTTTGCACCCCTGCAGGCAGCCTCCATGACTCCGCCACGTCCGCCGCAGCACAGGATTTCATGGTTGAGTGCAATAAGCGCCCCGACGGTTTCTGCAGCGTCCGCTTCCTCGCTGCTGCAGTCCCCGGGACCGATAACCGCTATCTGAACCGGCATGGCATCATGCACCCCCGGTCCGGTAATGGTTCCCGCCGGTCATTTCATCACCGCCGTGTTTATTACCATCAGCCTCTGCTCGGTCATCTCCTCTATTGCATAACGGGGCCCTTCTCTCCCTGTGCCTGACGCCTTGACGCCCCCGTATGGCATCTGGTCGACCCTGAAGGTGGGAATATCATTGACCTGGAGCCCTCCCACCTCGGCGTTCCGGAATGCCATGAGAATGGCGTTCATATCGCGGGTGAACACGCCCATCTGCAACCCATAATCCGAGTCGTTTGCCATGCGGAGAGCATCGGAGAACTCATCATACGGCGTGACAGTGATAAACGGTGCAAACGCCTCCTCTCTGTTCACCCTCATCTCCGTGACGGTTCCGGCAAGGAGGGTCGGAGGAAAGAGCGTCCCCCGTGGTGGCCCGCCGGCACAGAGCACTGCTCCCTGCCCGACTGCCTCCCGGACCTTATCGTACGCCTTATCCGCGGCCGCTTCAGAGATCATCGGCCCGACATCCACGGCAGGGTCGCGGGGATCACCGGTAGTGAGGGCCCTGACTGCATCGGTCATCAGCCGGAGAGCCCTGTCATAGATGCTTTTGTGCAGGAAGACCCGCTGGACCGATATACAGACCTGTCCGGCATTGGAATAGCCGCCCGTGACGATGCGCTTCACCGCATAGGAGAGGTCTGCATCCGAATGAACGATCACCGCCCCTGTCCCGCCGAGTTCGAGGGTGATACGTTTCCGGCCTGCCTGCGATTTGAGGTGCCAGCCAACCCCGGCACTGCCGGTAAAAGAAACAAATGCAATCCGTTTGTCTTTTACGAGACGTTCAGCCCGTTCACCCGGGCAGGGGAGAACACTTATCGCCTCGGCGGGAAGTCCCGATTCAACGGCAATTTCACCAAGCATGAGAGAAGACAACGGTGTTGCCGATGCAGGCTTGAGGATAACAGAGTTTCCGGCTGCAATTGCCGGCCCGATCTTGTGGCAGGCGCTGTTCAGGGGGAAATTAAACGGCGTTATCCCGAGCACCGGTCCGACAGGCACCCGCATTGTCACGCCTATCCGGCCCGACGAATCAGGGGTCCAGTCAAGCGGCATGAACTCGCCGTATATCCGTTTGGCCTCTTCTGCCGAGATCCTGAGGGTCCCGACCGCCCGGTCCGCCTCTCCTTCCGCCCCTGCAACTGTTTTGCCTGCTTCGAGGGTCAGGATGCGTGAAAATTCGTCCTTCCGCCGTTCTAACTCGTCTGCCATCCGGAAAAGGATACGTGAACGCATGTATGACGAGAGTTCTCTTGTTATTGAAAATCCCTCGATCGCACGCTCTGCGGCAGCATCAAGATCCTTTGTGGCTGCAAGCCAGACCTTTGCAATGCATTCGCCGTTGTACGGGAACCTTATTTCCTGTTGTTCAGTGCCTGTCTGCGGGACGCCCCCGAGAAGAAACGGATACTCCTCCATACCAACTCACTCCTGAATTCTGTATCCGCCCGGGCCTGATATATGCTTTTAATCCTGCCGGACGGGTACCGGGATGCCGGGGAGTGAGGGAACGATCAATGCCTCTTCATCACGCATTCATTCTCCTGCATGACGATCGCATCTGCCGTTCCGGGGCCATCTTTCCTGCCGCGGAGTGAAAACTACTTTGTCATACACGGAGAATAATTAAAGATACTCGCTTACACCCGCATGCAGGTATACATATACGGGGGATTCAGGTGAAGGAAGTCACCAGCAGCTACAATGCAACAGAAATCGAAGAAGAGGTCCAGGAATTCTGGAACCGCGATACCATATTTGAAAAGACAAGAGAACTCCATAAAACCGGGAAAGATTTCTTTTTCGTAGACGGCCCGCCGTATACCACCGGCCATATCCACCTTGGTACTGCATGGAATAAAATTATAAAAGACTCTGTCCTGCGCTACCAGAGAATGAACGGGAAAAACGTCATTGCACGTGCAGGCTACGATATGCATGGGCTCCCCATCGAAGTCCGCGTGGAGCAGCAGCTCGGTTTTTCCTCGAAAAAAGATATCGAGACCTTCGGGATAGAGAAATTTATCAATAAATGCCGGACCTTTGCAGCCGATAACAAGGACGTGATGAGCGAACAGTTCAAACGCCTCGGCGTCTGGATGGATTTTGACGACCCGTACCAGACCATGCAGTCCGAATATATCGAGGCTGCGTGGTGGACCATTAAAAAAGCCGACGAATGCGGGATGCTTGAACGCGGACACCGCGTGGTGAACTGGTGCCCCCGCTGTGCCACGGCCATCGCCGATGCCGAGGTCGAGTACTGGGACGAGACCGATCCCTCGATATATGTAAAATTCCCGGTCGACGACTGTGAACGCGAATACCTGGTCATCTGGACGACAACGCCGTGGACTCTCCCGGCCAACGTTGCAGTCGCGGTACACCCCGATCTCATCTACGCACGGGTTGAAGCCGTAAAGGATGGAAAACGGGAGATCCTCTGGATAGCTGAGGACCTCGTCGAGCCTGTGCTCAGGAAAGGGCGGTACCAGGACTTCTCCATCCTTGAGAAGAGACCGGGCAGGGAAATGACTGCATTTGTCTATTCTTCACCGCTTCACGAACAGGTGCCGCTTCAGCGCGAAATATCGCACAGGGTGGTTACGGCTGATTTTGTCACCCTTGAAAATACCGGCATGGTCCATATCGCCCCGGGACACGGGTGGGACGATTACCTTCTCGGATGCAAGGAAAACCTCCCGATTGTCTGCCCTGTAGACGCAACCGGGACATTTACCGAAGAGGCCGGGATGCTCGCCTGCATGTTTGTCAAAGAGGCAAATCCTGTCGTGCTGGAGGAGCTGGGCGATCACCTGCTCGCAAAAGAGGCCGTTGTCCACCGGTACGGCCACTGCTGGCGCTGTAAAACGCCGATCATCTTCCGTGCCACCGAGCAGTGGTTCCTGAAGGCATCCGAGATGAAGGAACGGATGCTCGAAGAGGTAGCTGAAGTCACGTGGTACCCTGAATGGGCAGGAAGCGCACGTTTCTATGACTGGATCAAGGAGGCACGGGACTGGTGTATCTCCAGGCAAAGGTACTGGGGAATACCAATTCCCATCTGGCAGTGCCGGACCTGCGGAACACACAGGGTATTCGGCACGATAGGGGAGCTGGAAGAGGCAAGCGGCAAGCCGCTTGAGGACCCGCACCGGCCTTACGTTGACCGGGTCACGCTGCCGTGCTCATGCGGGGGCACCATGTACAGGGTCGAGGACATATTCGACGTCTGGTTTGATTCAGCCGTTGCATCATGGGCAACCCTCCGCTTCCCGTCACAGACTGATGATTTTAACCGTTTCTGGCCGGCCGATTTCATCACCGAAGGGCAGGACCAGACTCGTGGATGGTTCTACTCGCAGCTTGGCGCAAGTACCATCGCATTTGACCGTGCCCCCTACAAAAACGTGCTGATGCACGGGTTTGCACTTGATGCAGAAGGCAGGAAGATGAGCAAGAGCCTCGGGAATGTCGTCACCCCCGAAGAGGTCATCCAGAAACAGGGTGTCGACGTGATGAGATTATACGTGCTCTCCTCAAGCGCACCGTGGGATGACCTGAAATTCAACTGGGACGGGGTAAAAACCGTCAACAGGGCAATCAATATCTTCTGGAACGTCTACCGGTTCCCCCTGCCGTACATGATACTTGACGGGTTTGTCCCGGCTTTGGAAGACGGGAACTGGACCGGCTCCTTTGTGTCGGGCAGCTATGGTTCGATGGCCGCGGAAGACCGCTGGATCATCTCCCGGTTAAATTCCGTGGCATCATCGGTCACCGATGCAATGAAAGAGTGCCAGCTCCACCGTGCTACACGGACGCTGATTAATTTCATTCTCGAAGACGTTTCACGCTGGTACGTGCAGCTGGTACGCCCGCGTATGTGGCTCGAAGGCGAATCGCCCGAAAAGATACAGGCCTACGAGACGATGTATTACGTCATCCGTCATTTAAACACGCTACTCTCGCCATTTATCCCGCATATCACCGAGATGATGTACAGGAACATTAAAACAGGGCAGGACCCGGAAAGCGTCCATATGCTCGACTGGTTCACGGGCGACCCTGCACTTACCGATCCTGAGCTCGAATCCGCGATGGCAGTCGTGCAGTCCTTTGACGAGGCACAGGCGAACGCCCGCCAGGCAGGAAAGCGGAAGCTCCGGTGGCCTGTCGGGGAGTGCGTGGTGGTTGCCGGTTCCGGAGAGGTTGTTTCTGCCATACAGGACTTAAACGACATCTGCAGGGACAGGGCAAACGCACGTGTTGTCAGGGCAGTTGAAGGCCGCTGGGAACGGATTGGCTGGAAGGCTGAACCGGTCATGAAGGCTCTCGGCCCCGGTTTTGGGAAAAATTCACCGAAAGTGAAGGAACTCATCCTCTCGGCCGATGCCGGTGAGATGAAGGCTGTATTTGAGGCAGGGCATACAATTACCTTAAAGGATGGCGACCAGTCGTTTGAAATCGACGGGACCTATGTTACCTTTTCAGAAGAGATGCCCGAAAATATCTTCTCATCCCCGATGCAGGGCGGGACCGTGTACGTGGACATCCGCCTCACCCCTGACCTCGAAGCAGAGGGATACGCCCGCGAGGTGATACGGAGGCTCCAGGAGATGCGGAGACAGTATGACCTCAAGGTGGAGGACTTCATCATCGTCGATGCCGAGGTTGCCGATGACCGGATCTGCACACTTCTCAAAGAGAAATGGCAGGACGGGATCGCAGAAGAGGTCAGGGCACGGGAACTGACCCTCCGGACCCCTGCAGATAAAAGACCGCGGAAGGAGCCATCCGGGCTCGAAAAGGAATGGGATGTCGAAGGGATCCAGATGACCCTTTCCCTTTCAAAGGCTCCTGATCAGCAGTGAAAGGAACTCCTTCCCTTCCGGTGTCCCGAAGACCGGCAGTTCGCGGTCGCTGACAACGTATGTCCTGACGGTCCCGACCATTTTTTCCTGTTTCGGATTGAACCCTTCAATATTTTTAATCCTTTTATATACGAGCACTCCCCGTCGCTGCCAGGCAGGGGTCTTCGCAAGGTTGATACCATGTGAAAACATGAGCTCGTGAAGTTCTTTTGAGGGGCGCCCTTTCAGGTAGAGAGCTGCATCCTTCCGGTCCATACCGTCTTTCATGAGTGCGTCCTGGCAGTAGGCGTTTAAATGGTTTCGCCACGCCTCCCGCTGGCGGTTTATGAGGTAATCGGTCGCAACATCAGGGGTGACATGAATAATCCGGGCATCAAAGGAGAGTGGCTCTGCTGACGACATTGCCAGCGTAAGGGCGCTTGCTGCAAATGAGGCTACAACCGAATCGATCTTTTCCACCCGTCCCTTGAACGGGAGGGCCGAGAAGTAAAGACTGATTTCATCAGAGAACGAAAATGCAAAATCCGGCGAAAGACCACTGTCCCTGACCAGTCGTATACAGACATCTTCCATTGCCAGTGAAAACCTTTCATCAAACGGCCGATCCAGGTTCCACTCTTCTGCAACACGGTGAAATGCCCTCCCGTCAAGCCTGACAAAAACCGGCGGAACGGTGAGGAGGTTTGAAAATATTTCCCGATGTTTCATGATCAGGGATACTGATAAATAATGATGTCCGGGAGATACGGGTCCTTTTCCTGAACCACTTCTCCGCTCCTATGTCTCATCAAAATTGCCTGATTTGAAGGCGCCCGGGAGGTGCCGGATAAGGACGATGTCCCCGATGGCACGTATAATCCGGAACGGGATTTTTAAACCCTTGTAGTTCTTTATATCGACAAGCTCCTGGTTTAATTTCCCGACGACAAGGGACTCCATCTTTTTTCCCTCGATGTCTATGATCACATCTTCCACTTCACCGACGAAGACACTCTTTTCTGTATAAATTGAAAGCCCGAACAACTCTGTAATCTGAGTTCTCATCCTAATCATGGAAGATATATACTATAATGGTTAAAAAGATACTCTTTTATGAACGGGTCACTCAAAATCGGGTCCATATTTGGAATTCCTATTCTCATCCACTGGACCTTCATCCTTATCATCCCTATATTTGCGTGGATAATCGGGAGCCAGATCCTTCTTACAACCGAGCTGATTGCGGGGCTCTACCAGTTACCCATCGATACCAGCATCATTTCGGTCGGTTATATTCCCTATATCCTCGGAACAATAATAGCGCTCGGACTTTTTGCCGGCGTCCTGTTGCATGAAATAGCTCATTGTATTGTAGCGAAACGAAAAGGTATCAAGATTAACAGCATCACCCTGCTGATCTTCGGAGGCATATCCTCGATGGAGGAGGGCATGCCCGACCCGGTGGTCGAACTTCCGATGGCGCTCGTCGGCCCGCTCGCAAGCTTTGCCGTTGGTATCACCTGCAGTGCGATGGCATACATCTTTTTTATTGCCATCCCGGACGCCCCGGTTGCAGGGGTCCTCGTCTTTACGTTCGGGTACCTCGGGCTGCTCAATATCTTCCTCTTTGCCTTCAATCTCCTGCCTGCATTCCCTATGGACGGGGGGAGGGTGCTGCGGGCATTCCTGGCACGAAAGATGCCCCTGCACAAAGCCACACGGATCGCAGCCGATGTCGGAAAAATATTTGCCGTGATCTTCGGGATCACCGGGATCTTCTTCTTCAGCCCTATCCTCCTCCTTATCGCGTTCTTTATTTATATCGGCGCGAGCCAGGAATCAACCGTTGTAAAATACAGTTTTCTCTTAAAAGACGTGACCGTGAAGGATATGATGTCCCGTGATGTCATGACGGTCACTCCTGCCATGCCGGTAACGGATGCCATCAACCTGATGTACCAGACAAAGCACCTCGGGTTCCCGGTCATTGAATCAGGATACCTCATCGGCATGGTCACCCTTGCAGACGTTCACCGGATACCCCAGATAGACCGCGATGCAATGCAGGTAAAGGATATTATGACCCGTGGAGCCATCACCCTGCCCCCGGCGGCACCGGTCATCGATGCGCTTCGGATCATGTCGGTGAATAACATCGGCAGGATACCGGTCATGGAAGGAGAGAACCTTATCGGGATCGTCACGCGGACCGATATCCTCAAGGTCATCGAATTAAAAGAGACCTGAAAAATTTCAGAACTCAAGGAACGGATCGATTGCTGTCGGGCCGCTTACGGCCCTGAATTCATCGATATTTTTAAACGGCCTCTTTGCCAGCAGTTTTGCCTTTACAGTCTTCCCTAATCCCGGGATCCATTTTATCACCTGCGGTGGCAGGGCATTAATCCTGAATGGGACAGGAAGGCCGGTGAGTGAACGGCTCCCCCAGTCGACAACGACGACATCGATCAAGGATCCTGCCCCAAGCATCATCGGTACCCCGACAAGGATCGGGTAGGACCCCATCTGCCGCCCGAACGATATCTGCCCGGGCTGCTCGATTATGACACCTGTCAGAATAGTCCCCTGCGGGAATACGAGCCTGAGCATGGGCAGGTCGATCCGGTTCCTGACAAATTCCTTGAACTGCTTAAACCGTGATTCGTACTTCCCGAGGGTGTTATCATCATATGCCTTTGTCCCTTCAAACGGCATCAGCTGCCTAATATTGATCCGCCGCACCAGCAGGCCGCGGGATAGAAGATTTGAGAGGAACTGCTCGTTTAAATCATATGTCCGGGGGGTTTCCCCGGCCAGGCCGGCAATGAAATTGAGCCCTGGCAGAAGTTCGGGGATGCCGCAACGTCTTATCGCCCCTTCCTCGTTGACAATCTCAATCGCCCTCAGCACTTCTTCAGGGCCGGCTTTTAAGTTATTTGCGGCGATGACACCGGGATCGGCAGTCTCCATTCCAAACGCTGCAACATCCCCTGTTGTATGATAACGGATGATGGAGTTCAGCGCCTCCCGGCTTTTTTCCTCGTGCCTTACGATAGTCCCGGGATTGACATTGTCGATATGGAGTGTTTTTAAGTCAGGTGCCGCATTTCTGATTCCGGAAAAGAGGCGTTCAAGGAGGTCGGGACGCGGTGCGGGGAATTCGCCTCTGCCTGAACCATAAACTAATAGGTCAGGCTGCCTCCCAAGACGGAAGTACCGGGCGCCATGACGGTAAAGTGCTCCGACTTCGGATACAATCCCCTCGACCGCCCTGTACCGCGGCTGCCCGTAGAATGGCTCGGTACAGAACGAACATCCGCCTGCTGCAACACGTGAACACCCCCGGGCGGTCTCGAGCTCGCACATCACGTGCGGGTACGAGGGATGGCTCCTGATAATCCCGCTTCCCCCGACTGCCCACCGGTCAGACTTGTGATAATCAAGGACCCCTGCCGGATTGCCGGTTTCGATAAACGAATCGAGGGCCTCTGCCGGGGAACCGGTCAGGAGGTGATCAAAACCGGAGATCGCCTGCTTTATTGCCTTTTTCCCTCCCTGCGGGGAGTACCCGAACCCTATCGGTCCGCCTATAAGGGTTGTGGGGCCCCTGATCTGCCGTCCGATCTGCTGTATCTCGGTCAGGGTCGCCGGGGTCCCGCCCAGGTATTTCCCGGGGACAGTAACGCCCGAGATCATTACCACGATCTTTGCCCCGGAAAAGTCACCGAACCTGAGCGGGTCCTTCCTGAGCTGGTCGATGGTACTGTACAGCGGTGAAAAACCATGTTCGATCAAAACACCGGCAACGGTCCTGATATACGGGGAAATATACGGCGGGACACCAAAACAGGCCGGCTCATCCACGTATCCGTCAATAATTACCGCATCAGCATTCATAGCCGATACCCGCAAGGAGGCGCCGGGCCCACCCGAGCTTGCCCCTTTTCATGGGGTCAGCATCGCGGGAATCCAGGTCAAACCCTATGATGGTGATCCCTGCCGCTCCAAGTGAATCGGCGGCAAAGACCGCACGGTCACCGTCGGTAAAACCGCCGAAGTTATACACGCGGTCAAACGGTCGTGCCTGGGTAGTGGCTACCATGGGACCTTCGAACCGTGGTACCCAGTACGAAAGGAGCGGGATATTGTCACCATGTGCATGGACCACCATGACCGTCCCTTCATTGTTCATGGAAAGATATCGATCGGTTGCACCGTCCAGGTCGGTAAAGACCGCATCAGGACGAATTCCCCGGGCCAGCAACACCTCGGATGCTGCATCTGCTGCAAATACCACACCACGTACCTGATCAAGTTCTGAGGGGAGGCAGGGTGCGTTACCGCACACCGTGACATGGGTTCCTCCGCAGAGGTCCCTGAGGAGACCTATGTCATCACGCCTGGCAAGCGTTGAGAGAATGAATGCTGCTTTTTCGTCTTCTGCCCTGTCAAAGCCAAAATACTGTAGTATTTCCTGGTAGAGAGGCTCCCATTCCTCAAAGTTCATCTTTGCCCTCGTTCTCAAGGCCGACGATACTGTTGAATTTCTTCAGGAGCGGGTCAATGATCAGTTCGAGAAGCTCGTCCTTGTTTTTGACACGGCGGAAATAGGTCAGCGGGATGGTGGCGGCGGCCATGTTGGGGTGTCCCCCGGCATCGCCGATGTCGCCAAACGCCTCGGCAAGCACGTTGCCGATGTGTAGCCTTATATCCCGGTTCCGTGCCGACATGATAATCGCGTCATCAGATATCCCGTATACGAGTGCGGTGTTGACTCCTTCAAGGGTTATCAGGACATCTGCCGCCTGCGGGAGGGAGTCCCGGTTCCGTACAAAATTGACATTTGCAAAGAGGTACCCGCTCCGGATTCTCCTGTTCCTGATAGCATTCCCGAGGATGTCGAGGGTCTCCTGAGAGAGTGACGGGGACATGATCTGGTCCAGCAGGTCTGCATCGGTAAGCGGAAGGAGGAATGCCGCATTGTTAAGGTCCTGCGGGGTCGTGTTTCTCCTGAAATCGCGTGTGTCGGACCGGATGCCATAGAGGAGCCCGGTTGCAACGAACCGGTCTATGCTGATATCCAGTTCCTGCATGTACTGGGTAAGGATGCTTGCAGTCGCCCCGAGTCCCGGCCTGATATCCACGAAATGAATACCGGATTCGAGACCGTGGCCGTCGGTATGATGGTCGATGATGATATTGACCCGTGTCCGCGGAGAGAGCGTATTATTCATTCCCGGTCCGGGACAGTCCACGAGTGCAACATAGGTGCATTCCTGCAATGCCTGCGGGTCGAGCCGGTCCATTTTAATCTCGAGCAGGTTCACCATCGTCCGGTTCTCCTGGTGGCCGATAATCCCGTCATAGAAGATGCGGCAGGTAAGCTTGTTCGGGTTGACACTTTTTGCAATCGCCGCGAGGGCCATGGCACTTGATATCGCGTCAGGATCCGGGTTTTTATGCGTGATGATCCCGAGTGTCCCTTCCCAGCCCGAGAGGAGGGCCGCGAGGCGCTGCGAGATACGGTTGGAATGGAGCTTGTTAATCTGGTGAATTGCCGCCTTTGCCACGACCAGCTGGGGGTAAATCACGTAGTCTGCCCCTGCCGATTCGAGCTGGCCGGAACTGATGGGGTCAACCGCCCGCGCTACCACCTGCACCGCCGGGTACTGCGCCCTGATGGTCCTGACCGCGGCAATATTGGTCTGGTGGTTGCTGGTAAGCACGAATGCGATCTCAAAAACAGGGAGGCCCTTTAAAAAATCAGGTTTTGTCACGTCACGCAACACGGCATCAAAGGTCTGGTCGCGCAGTTGTCTGACCCGTTCCTCGTCGTTATCAACAACCAGGACCGGATTGTTACCACTCTTTAGTTCCTGTATTATATTGTATCCAACGCTCCCGCACCCGAACACGATATATTTAATTCGTTCAGGGGCCTCGTTTGGCACGGCATCAGGCATATGGTTACAAGTTAAAACGCCGCAGGATATTAAGGTTACAACACGGTTCCGGCCCTGAAACAATAAATGCAAAAAAAGTGCACAACCCGTATATTAATTCGAAAGTTTTATTTCTCAATGACAACCACTTATTTAGGTCAGTTCGAGGGCTTGTAGCTTAGTTCGGTAGAGCGACGGACTCTTAATCCGTAGGTCAAGGGTTCAAATCCCTTCAGGCCCGTTCCTGTTTTATCGTTTGTCATGGTTACTCTCATTGAAATTTGTATTTAACTGCCATTTGTTACGCATTTTTGCCTGCATCACATGAAGCTTCTTCTGCGCACTTCCATTTTTCGCTGAGGTACATCCCTGAATATTTTCTGCATTCGGGCTGGCAATTTCTACTATCAGGACGGCCCGGTTCATCCAGGATTCCTGTGTGCCGGCATGCAGGTTTTTATCAGGGTTTTTTCCTGGCACCCTGCAATTATTCGTTTTCTTCAGAGGAAATATATGATTAAAAAGG
Organism: Methanoregulaceae archaeon; assembly: GCA_041305745.1. Classification (GTDB taxonomy): domain Archaea; phylum Halobacteriota; class Methanomicrobia; order Methanomicrobiales; family Methanospirillaceae; genus UBA467. The sequence continues at coordinate 26,972 of JBFYKV010000025.1, forward strand.
TATACCTCCGATTGCTTGCCTGATCTGGATTTATCAGGATTATTCCGGGTTTGCAGCAATTTCCTGATATCAAATTTTTTATCATCCGGTAAAAATGGTGGGTCTTCCGGGGGATACCGAACAATTTGTATCTGGCAATAAGTATTTACACTATGTCATATAATTTTTACATAATATATAGTTATGTAGACATCAGGGGGCTGATTCCCTGTAGCAGGCTGAACCGGAAAAGATTGGGTCCGGCCACTACGATCCTGCTCAGCCGGATAGTGTCTGTGTAAAATAAAAAAACGGAGACCAAAGGAGAGAATATCAGGTATGAAAAAAATAACATCATTGCTTCTGGCATTTATTCTTGTCTTTACCTTTACCGCCTTTGTGAGTGGTGAAGATTCAGAAGACAGCATTGAAATGTCTCATATTACACTTGATGGCAATTCGATAACACTGGAAGGAAGCGGCGCTACCATTGACGGCAGCACTATAACCATAACGGATGCAGGCACCTACAGCATCAGCGGCACTTTGAACGACGGGCAGATAATTGTTGATGCTGATGACGAAGCAAAGGTAACGCTCATCCTGAACGGGGTGATTATTTATTGTTCAACGGGTGCCCCGGTTTATGTCAGCAACGCCGATAAAACCGTCATTTCCCTGGCGGAAGGCACCGCAAATTCTGTAACAGACGGGTTTTCCTATATCCTTCCCGGTACAGACTCCGACAACCCCAATGCCGCGGTTTTCAGCAGGGATGACCTCACGATTAAAGGTGACGGTGCCCTTACCGTCAATGGCAACTACAACGACGGCATCACCAGTAAGGACGATCTGAAAATT
>JBFYKV010000026.1:0-8417 GCA_041305745.1 Methanoregulaceae archaeon
GATAGACCAGCTCCTCGGATCGGTCAAGAGTTATGCAAAATTCGAGCGTGAGACATTTGAAAAAGTGACCGCGATGCGTGCAAGTGTCGGGACTGCAGGTCCGGGAGACTTAAATGATATCGAGAGGGAGTCACGGTCCCTTCTCGGCCGGCTCTTCGCAGTCGCCGAGAATTACCCGGATTTAAAGACCAATACGACGGTGATGAGCCTGATGGACGCAGTTAAGGGTGTGGAAGAAGAGATCGCGAGGCAGCGGTACACCTATAACAACATCTCGCAGCAGTTCAACACGCTCTGCGATGTCATCCCCTCAAATTTTGTCGCCCGCATGATGGGTCTCCAGAAACTTGAGTATCTTAAATTTGAGGAAGCGATCAGCACACCTCCGAAAATTGAATTCTGAAGGGAATGCCTGTGAGCGAGAAGAAACAGCTGGCGGGACTCTTCATCATCTGCATACTGGTGGCTGCAGTGGCAATCCTTGCAGCCCTTGCCATCCCTGCACTTTTTGAAGGAGACCTGGTCATTGATTCCTACGAGGCAACGTTTGGCAATGACGGCAGTCTTGTGGAAAAATATGTCTACGATGTCAGGAGTACCGGGGAATACAGGATGCTGTACCGCTACTGGCAGGACCCGCTTTCCCTGAAAGAACAACAATTTCCGAATATACAGTTCGTCAGCATGGATATCCCGCCAGGGGTGACGGGATATGTGAAAGAATTCAACGGTGTGGTAACACTCCAAAATTCTGACAGTACGGATGCAAAGGCGACGATCGGGTACCTGGCAGAACATAGCGAGGTCGGCATCTACGATCCCGGGTATTTCTCATCCGGGCAATACACCGTTGTATATTCATATCTGCTTCATCCGCCGGTGGAATATGATGACTCTGCAGCTCACTTAAATATCCGGCTCGTGGATGAGCATGTCCCCTATCGTGACCTGACAATACGCTATCCCTCCCGGTACGTTCAGGAGGTCTACCCACACCCGGCAACCCTCAATGTCGAGAGGACAGGAAATGAAATCATCGTGACCGGTCGTCTCGCCGAGAACGAAAAGCTTGGCATCGAGCTCATTCTTACGAAAGATGCCATGAATGAATTGCAGGGGTTCCCGTCATACGTGGAGGACGTGGAAGGGAAGACCAGGGCTGCAAATCCCTGGTATGACACCCTCCCTCTTCAGTTCTCGCTCCTGCTGTATTATCTCTCTCTCATTGCAGTTATTGCAACACCGTTCCTGTTTTTCTCCATTTACCAGCGTTACGGCCGGGAAAAAGAGTTTGTAGTGCCGGAATACCTGAGCTATGTGCCGGACCCGGCGATGAAGCCATGGGCTGTCAACCTGCTCTTCAAGGGGGATGCCATAAATTTTGACCAGGACGGGTATTATGCGACCCTTCTTGACATGCACCGGAGAAAAATCGTCCGTATTACTGAAAAGGAAGGGGGAGACGGCATTAAGATTGAGACCCTTCAGGACACGTCCGACGACCCGTACGAGCAGAAGATAATAGGATTTTTGCAGGATGCCGGAAAAGACGGGGTGGTCGACACCGGTGAACTGAAAAAACTGGCGGAAAAGGCGAAATCAAATCACTCGGCTGAAACCCAGATGCTCCGTTACCAGAGGGAACTGACAGGTGTAACGAGAAAATCCGACCCGGCCCTCATCGCGAAATATATAGTAAACGGCAGGGATCATGTAATTCCCCTGGCATTCCTTGCAGTGGCCTTCTGTGCGATATCTGTTATCATGATCATTGTAATCCCGGTGCTGGCACCGCTTCTGGTTCCGGCCGCGCTCCTGTTCGGTGTAATGATCATTCAGTGCGGTATTGCCATGGCGTTTCCGTCCACTCTTTTCGGGCACTGGAAAGATGACCGCTACAGGGAAAAACTTGAATGGGACGCCTTCGCGAAGTTTGTATCTGATCTTGCCCTGATGAAACAGTATTCCCCCGCGGACCTCTCGATGTGGGGGATCTGGCTTATTTACGGGACGGCACTTGGCAAGGGCGACAAGGTCGAAAAAGCCATGAAGGAGTTGAATATCAGCATTCCCGAAGCAGGGGTGCCATTAGGGTTTTACGGGGCGTTTATTCCGGTCATGGCATTTGTCCCGCCCTCGAAAGGAGGCAGCGGGGGATTCGGCGGTGGCGGTGGATCCTTTGGCGGCGGAGGAGGATTCGGCGGTGGCGGAGTGGGTGGCCGCTGAACTTTCCCTGTTTTCCCGGACAGGATCCACCCCCTGATTTTTTCCGGATGACTATTAAGTCAGAGGAACACTCATCTCCATGAGAAGGGTGCAGGTAGGATGCAGTATACCGAAGGGAGTATAGGAAGAATTTTTTATGTGCGGATAGATGACGGTGAAGATTTCCTGTCAACTATTACGGATTTTGTACAGGAGAAAAATATCAGAGCGGGCGTTATACAGTTTCTCGGCGCACTGTCCGGGGGCACGATGGTGACCGGCCCCGAGCAGGAAGTACTTCCCCCGGATCAACATTCAGAACAATTTTCCGGCGGCTGGGAACTGTTCGGGTACGCAACGATCACGCCCGGTACAACGGCCCCGCATATACATTTCCATTGTTCAGTAGGGCGCGGAAAGCAGGCGATGACCGGATGTATCCGTGAAACTGTAAGGGTTTACATCATTGTAGAGGCAGTCATCATGGAGATTGCCGGCCTTGATATAACACGGCTGCCCGATCAGCACACCGGCATGACGCTTCCCTCACCACGGCCATGAAAATTCTTCCTGGTTTACAATGAAGTCAAAACAACCCGAATTTATACCGTTGACGGTAAAAGAAGCAGAAAAGTATGGTATTGACCGGTTTGATATTATTTTAGTCACGGGTGATGCGTATGTTGATCACCCCTCTTTTGCAGCAGCCCTCCTCTCACGGGTGCTCTGGGACGCCGGGTTTTCTGTCGCAATCATTTCCCGTCCGGACTGGAAAAAAAATGATGATTTCACACGATTTGGAAAACCGGCACTCTTTTTTGCAGTATCGTCAGGAAATGTCGACTCAATGGTCAATAATTACACCGCGAACCTCAAGCGGCGATCAGAGGATGTATATGCTCCTGGCGGCGAATTAAAGCGGCCTGACCGTGCCTGCACCGTGTACACCGACCGGCTGCACGCTCTTTTTCCTGATGTCCCTATCGTAATCGGGGGGATAGAAGCAAGCCTGAGAAGATTTGCACATTATGATTACTGGTCGGACCGGGTGCGACAGTCAATTTTTGCAGATGCCCCGGCCGATCTACTTGTATTCGGCATGGGCGAACGTCAGATTATTGATATTGCAGGGAGGACAAAAAAAGGCGATAAACCCCGGGATATCAGGGATATTCCCGGAACAATGCACCGGGTTTCAGTGAAGGAGTGGCGCAGTGCAGATAAGGCGGGATATGTTAATATTCCTGATTTTTCGTCAGTTTCTGCCGACAAGACCGTCTACGCCTCTGCATTTGCCATGCATTACCAGGAGCAGGACCCGTTCCGGGGCAGGCCTGTTGTCCAGGCGCACCCGAAAACGGTGGTGATCCAGAACCCTCCTGCAAAGCCTCTCAGGACGGAGGAGCTGGATCATATCTACGAGCTCCCGTTTTCCCGGAAAGCACACCCGTCGTATCAGATGCCTGTACCTGCTCTTGCGCCGGTCCAGTTTTCAGTCACAACCCACCGGGGGTGTTTTGGAGGATGCACCTTCTGTGCACTCACTCATCACCAGGGACGGATCATCCAGAGCCGGAGTGAAGCATCGATCGAACGTGAAGTGAGAACCCTGGCCGGGATGGCTGATTTCAGGGGCATTATTCATGATATCGGCGGTCCGACGGCCAACATGTGGGGGGCACACTGTTCCCGGTGGGAAGGGGCCGGTACCTGTCCTGACCGGCAATGCACTGCAGACTGCCCGGGAATGCACCTCTCGCATGAAGACCAGATCCAGCTTTTAAGGAAGTTACGAAAAATCCCGGGGGTAAAATGGGTCTTCATCGGCTCGGGGGTCCGGTATGATCTATTTCTTGACGATCCTGCACAGTACCTGGAAGAGATCTGTTCATACCACGTATCCGGACACCTGAAAGTAGCCCCTGAACACATCTCTGCCCACGTCACCGCACTGATGAACAAACCCGGGAGGGAGGCATTCGGGGATTTCAGGAAAAAATTTGATAAAATCCAGGAAAATAAGAAAAAAAGGCAGTATATTGTGCCGTATTTCATGTCCGGGCATCCCGGGTGCACCATTGCGGACATGATAGAGCTTGCAGAATATATCAGGGATAATCATCTTTATACAGAGCAGGTCCAGGATTTTACCCCGACGCCGATGAGCGTTTCCACCTGCATGTATTATACGGGCTTCAACCCGTTTACGATGGAGAAGGTACACGTGCCCAAAGGGCATGAGAAGAGAATCCAGCGTGCAATCCTCCATTACCGGGATCCGAAAAACCAGGGCCTGGTGGAAGAAGGCTTAAAAATTGCAGGACGGACTGACCTTATCGGAACCGGACCGGGTTGCCTTACCGGCAAAAAATTTTTCGGGAAAAAACAGGAACAGAAAAAAAAAGCCCATCGCTGATATATGTGGTAAAACGGTTCTGCATATAAAAAACCAGCATGCCTTTCTCCTGCGTACTCACGTGATGGGCCTGTCACCTTATGAAAACAGCCTGTTTTTTCCGCCTTTAACCCCGGGAGAGCATGCTGTTAATTGTAATCCCTCTTTTTTTAAAAGGTTTACATGGCCTGTTTCAGGCATTATCCGGAATTCAGGTTTTTTTGTGACCAGAACGTGAGATAAAATTGTGGGATGATATATTCCTCCGGATGCGAATGGCCGGAGAGGTCAGAGTTCAGGCACTACGGTGCCGGATCCACATGATATCTTCACGAATTGTGATCCAACTGGGTGATTAATCCGGAACCAGGTCCACGTCTTCATTGGTACATGGAATACACTTCATCTTCTCATCGATGATGCGGTATGCATTTGCAAGCACCGATGAGTTCGAGATCATCCCTGCGAGAAGGACAACTTCAAGAATTTCCTCCCTTGTTGCACCTTTTTTCATCGCTGCCTGCATGTGGTAACTGGTGCAGTGCTGGCAGCGGAGTGTGGCACCGACGGCGAGACTGATGAGTTCAACGTATTTCGGGTCGAGTGCACTTGTCTGGGTGACTGCACTTTTATAAAGGAGGTGTGAGATAAGAACTTCGGGCCGTTCAGACATCCTCTTGAAGATCAGGGGGGTCTTGCCAAATTCTTTCTCGATATTTGCCATCCACTCTTCAGCAGTCTTTTCCCCTCCCCGCTCAACTATCCGGGTCAGGGTTGCCTCAAATTCTTTTACATTTTTCATAGAATACTCACGTTTGATCAGCTATTCGGTCGTACTCCCACTTTTTTATTGTGTTTGGCAATGGTCCCCGTTATCCGGCTGCCATGTATGACTGCGAATTTTTTCGTTGTATAAGACAGTTATTTATCCATATTTTTTCATACTAAGAGGTTGGTCCTCTCGCATGAGACCAGTAGAGTGATCGCGAATATGACATATATGAAAAGAATAATACGGGTCCCTGTACTCGTTCTCCTTGCAGCTCTCATTTTTACCTCTGCCGGGATGGTGCAGGCACTCGATATGCCACACAACGGATATTTTTCCGCTCTTTCTCTGGAAAAATCGTCAGACCATACCAGTGCATCATACCTTGATTCGGCAGTGTCCAGGTATGGTTCTCTCCATACATATGAGAATACTCCCGCTATATCAGGAATTTCTGTCACACGGTACAAGGGTACGATCAGGTCTGCGGATGAACGCAGTTCCTTTATGGAACTGCAGAATGCTCGGACTGTCCGGTTTTCAGAAAATATTCCGCTTACTTTGTTTGGGAATACAAATATTTCACCCCTGCTTGAAAATATGAGGAAAAAGATCACGGAAAGGCCAAATCCCGGGAGTTTCGGCAGTTATTCCGGATCGAGTCTCGTTTCAGCCAGCGGTGTAATCCGTTACATGGACTTTGAAGGTGGATTTTTCGGAATTGTTGCAGATGACGGAACTCATTACCTGCCATCAGGGCTTCCTGAAAAATACATGGTTGACGGTCTGAAAGTCAGTTTCAGCGGTATCGCACATGCCCCGGAGGCAAATATCAGGATGTGGGGTACACCTCTTGCGATAAGGAGCATCCGGACAACCGGGGAAGAGATCACCGCAACGGGGACGGTCACGTATTTCGATTTTGAGGGAGGGTTTTTTGGAATTGTTACCATTGACCAGGAACACTACCTCCCCATGAACCTCCCATCGGAATTTGAACGGGATGGAATAAAAGTCAGTTTCACAGCGGTCGCAGACCCGGACGTCATGACGATCCAGATGTGGGGTACACCCATACGGGTCCTCTCGATCAGCACCGCCGGTGTTGATGCCACCGGTTCCGTCCAGGACCCTGTAGGGACCTGGCAGCTGGAGGAGCGTGCATCAGGCCGGGATATGGTGCAGGTCATACCCGGAACCAGGATTACCGCATCTATTACCGCTGATGGACGTATCGGTGGTTCTGCAGGCTGTAACCTCTACGGGGGGTCATGGACATCCGATGGAGATTCATTCACCATCGGACAGGTCTATTCGACAGAAATGTACTGCATGGAGCCGGAAGGGGTAATGGACCAGGAATCTGCATATTTTGTCCTGCTCGGGCAGGTTGCAGGGTATGTCCTGTCCAGTGAAAGGCTCGTCCTCACTGATAGTTCGGGAAATCCCCTGCTTGTTTTTTCACCTGCAGTCCCTGATTCCGAAGAACAAGACCTCCCGGTGATTGAGTTTTCGAGGACCGGTGGTTTTGCAGGGTTCGATGACCACATCGCGATTTATGAGGATGGAAGCGCGGTTGTGACCCGGAAGGAAACAACAGCGAGGATGTCCCTCCCGGAGGGCACCCTCCAGCAGTTATATGCCCTCTTTGACCAGGCATCATTTGAAGAACTCGGGGACTCCTACCCGGCTCCTACTCCGGGATGCGATTATTTCTCCTATGTTATCGTGTTCAACGGGAAAACGGTGACCACCGAGGACACAGGAGTCCCTTCCGCACTGGAACCCGTCTTTGCAATTCTTGGCCGGATTATCGGAGACAGTGCGCCGGATGATGTCATCCCTCCGAGACCCTGAACCTCAACCCCTTTTTTACAGCGTATAAGCAAAAAAGGACAGTTCCTGCACATAAGGAGCCCTTTCTGACCATTACATATAATAAAGAGAACTCGTAAACGTGATTCGTAGCAAAAATCCCCGGGAGGCACGAGGCCCCGACCGGGCAGAAGGAGACACGAATGAACAGAACTCCGATTTGGATCAGTGGAATTATGGTTATACTGGTGGTGTCACTGGTAATCTCCTCCGGTTGTCTCAACTACGAGATTCCGGTCAGCCCGGCAGGGCCGGAAGAGACAACGCCCGGTGTGACGGCAGCGCCGACCGCAGCTGCAGGGGATGTCATGCAGCAGGGTGCAACACCAGGTGAACAAGAAGCATTATTTGAATCGCAGGGGTATATTCAGCGGCCATGGGGCTATGCAGCTGCCGAACGGGACCCGTCACACATCCTCTCCGTTCTCGAGTCCCGAGTGGAATCTGACAATGAAGGTGGGCAGTATATCACCGGACGCCTGAAAAACAATCAGAATACGCGAATTGAATATGCGGTTGTCACGTTTAACCTGTACGATGCGAATGGAAATCATATCGGCAACGTCTATGCAAAGACCGATTATCTTGGCGGGGGAAAAGTCTGGAAATTCCGCACCAACTCATTTAAACTGAATAATTACCAGTTCTTTGAGGTTGCTGACATATTCACAACCTGATTTTCCGGCAGGTATGAAAAGTCCGGTTCATCGGTGGTTATGCATTTTCATAATCATCTATGGGCATCCGGCGATAGCATTCTTTTTTAAAAACCCTCATTTTGAGAGAACCTGTCTGTCATATCTTTTGACAGGAGGGGTACTCACCCCCCCGGCCCCACCCCGCAGAAGATATCCGGTTGGCAAGGGGTGATGCAAAAGAACCTGATTCACAATTATAGGGCACGGTCTCTATCGCATTATGGGGGCCTCAACGGCGTGGCATCAGCCCCTGGAGTGTCAGAATTTTGAGTGCGGCGAAAGTGGATTATTGAGAGAGCAGGAAGGATGTCACCAGAACCTGATTTTTTATTTTATTCATACTGTCAACCGCCAAGGTAGTGTCAGATATCAACTGTAAAAATGGAAACCTGTACTCTGCAATTGCAGGTTGGGAGATTACTTCATAAATATTTACCGAAATTTCACATGGATCCCCAACCCACAATAGCAGGTT
>JBFYKV010000027.1:0-4269 GCA_041305745.1 Methanoregulaceae archaeon
GCCAGCAGGGATCTTTCAGAACTTGTGGAAAAAGAAATATTTGAGAAGAAGGGTATCCACGGAACCGGCGTTCATTACATTTTAGGTAAAAGGGCCAATGGGGCCATGATTCGAATTTTCCAAAATTAAAACCCGATAAAATGTCAACTGGTAAAAGGGCCAGATTAGGGCCAAAAGGGCCAAGCCGGTTACCACTACGACCTGAAACTTGCCGGTCAAACACCCCAGATCCGCTCCCCGCTCCCAAAGGGGAAAGGGGCTACAAAGGAGCCTAAGGGGCCAGACATCAATCGATATTACCTTGAGATCGGAATAACGAAATCATGATTTTCAGTTTCATGCCGCAGGAAATTGGTTTATTCTGTTCTGGTATCCCTCCTGCAGGTCCCACCACCTCCTCCCGCCTGCCGGCCCTCGACCGCTCGCCTTCCGCGAGCCGTAACCGGGGCCGTCTTCCCACCCACCCGGTATACTGGGGCCAGACCTCCGCTCGTCACCCATCGACTTCGGGCTGATGCACTCAGTAACCGGGGGCTCCTCACTGGTCCCACGGTTCCCCAGATCGATGACGGTCGACCGTGCTCGGCTTCACTCCCTTTGATCCGTTTCCGCTCGCACCGTCTCCCTGGGCTCCTTTCCTGGACTGGCATTACGTTGACGCCCGTGATTTCGTCGCAGGCTCCTCATCACCGGCTGCAACGGCCTGCTCCTCGCGGACCGTTGAGACGGACCGCTTGTCGCTATTGAATGAGACACTCTGACATTACCTGGAATACCCCGGAAAAGGCTATGGCCCGAAGGGCATACTTCATGATCACTGCCTCTCCCGTGGGAGAGGAGGAGGCTGTCCCACCCCGGGGCGAGGAGCGAAGGGGGTAGCAGTGCCCCCCATGGAAGCGACGAGAGGCAGGGGGAGTGGGTGGCCAAAGCGGCCCGGGCGAGCGCCGGTTACGACACGCATCAGCTGGTCGTCGTGCGATAGGAAGTCATTTGAGTGTCAGCATATGTACCGGGCACAGCAACGAGCACGATGTGGTGCATGGTGCGAGTAGTGGGAGGGAAACAGGCAATGCGATGTGCGTGAAGCGGACGAGCATGGATGTCTTCGGATGCGCTCGCAGGCACATCTATATCTGACAAGTACAGATAATTCGATAACATGGACACAGTTCACGGTTTTGCACTGGTGTTTGTTCTTCTCTTTATTCTTACAACACCGGTGGCAGGGTGCTCGGATTTCCTGTTAAAAACAGACAGCCCGGGAATTGTCATCTCCGGACGGACCATCGACTGGTTTGAGAAGGAGGGGGTGAAAGGATCCTTCATGGTGGAAATCCGGGACCAGCAGTGGATATCCCTCTCATCGGTTAATCCCCGGAAGGCCGGGATTGCCTGGAAGAACCAGTACGGTTTTGTGGGAGTTGAATCCAGTTACCCACAGATCGCCGGCTTTCCTGAGAGCAGGATGCCGCAATACGTGGAGACCCTGAATGAAGAAGGATTATCCGCTGCATTCCTCACGCTCATGGACTCCCATTACCCGGCAACGGTAACAAGGCCTGAGAAGGCGTTGTTGTACATGGATCTCGTATCCTACGTTGCCGGCAACTTCCGGACCGTTGAAGAGGTGAAACAAGGCCTGCAGGACGTCGGGATCTGGTGCCCCCCTGAACTGGCCGGAAAGGATCCCCTCCACCTGATCGTCCATGATGCTGCAGGGAGGACTCTGATCGTGGAGTGGGTGAAAAATAAGACCGGTGCACCGGTCATGAACATCTATGACGGTCCGGATGTCGACGGCAGTGGTGGTGTCCTGACCAATGACCCGGCATACCCGTATCAGGTCGAGAACCTGGCATCATATGCCAATGCCACACCGCAGAACTCGTTTGCCGGCCTTCCGGGGGGCCCGTCGCCTTCCGACCGGTTCGTCCGGTTGACGAAACTCAACCAGTGCAACGTGCCAATCGGGTCCGGCGACGATACCAGCCACAACTCCGTTGTGCAGGCATTCCACCTGTTAAACGCGATAGAAGTGATCAATGGGGAAGATCCCATCCTCGTCCCGGAGAACGGTACGATGATCGAGGCGCAGTTCCATACGCAGTTCTCCCTCGTAAGGGACCATGCCAGCCGGGTGTACTACGTAAAAACCCTCACCAACCAGAACATCGGGAAGATCGATCTGGAAAAACTCGACTTTACATCGGGACAGTATCGCAAGCTATCCGAGGAAAGCCCCTACCCGGAAGAGGCGTACGATTTTACGGGAAGGTTCAGCCAGCCTGGCACAACAAAGGAAGGCGCAGGGCAGGGGACGGGCAGTATGATCAGCTACCTTCGAAGCCTGTTCTCAACTTCCTCTCCCGGATTAACTTTTTCTTTATTATCCCTGGACATTCAATTTCCAGGGTTATTCGTAACCCTCTAAAACTTGGTCATTTATTCTCCTCCGCACGCATTGTGACACTCTGAAGAATCATCGAACGGGAAAAAAGCGATTGACCCCGATCCCGGAATCATCTCCTGGCAGCACACTGGTTAATGGATCTAATTGAGTATGGGAGGGCTTGCTAACTATCGATAAAAGCATTGAAATTGGTATTGGAGAGAGGATGTCTATGGATGGTACCGGAAAGGTACAAGAGAGGCAAAAAGAGTCTCTCCGGGAGAAACCGGGCCTCGAAGTCCCGGCATACATGATCGGGGGCCTCCTTGACGGGTACCGTGACACAGTGCCCTGGATGATAGAATCGTCCCGTGCACCGGTGAAAGGCGAGACAGGCACATGGAACCATGCATGGCCGAACAACGGACTGCCGGGCCCGAACTACGAGTGGCGGGAGAAAGCGGTCGAGTGGTGGGACACCTGGCTGCGAGGGAACGAGACGGGCATCATGGACGAACCGCGGTTCATGGTCTTTGTCCGGGACGGCAGCGAGCCGGACCTTTCCATGGAGGTCACCCCGGGAGACTGGAAATGCGGAGAATGGCCTGTCCCCGGAACCACGTGGACAAGGGTCTACCCGGGACCTGCCCACGACCTCCGGGATACTGCCCCTGCGGAGGGCAGCCCGCAGACCCTCGCCTACCGGGCCGGGGCCGGCATGGGTACCGGGGACTGGTGGGGGGAACTGACGGGGGACATGAGCGCCGATGATGCGTCAAGTTTTGTCTACGATTCAGAGGCGGTTGGAGAGCCGGTTGAAATTGTCGGGATGCCGGAAGTGCACCTGAACGTATCGGCGGACGCCCCGCTCTACCAGTGGACGGTGCGGCTCGAAGACGTCTGGCCAAACGGGAACGTTTCTCTCGTGAGTGGTGTGCTCATCAACCCGACCCAGCGCGAGTCACGCACGAACCCGGAATACCTGGTTCCGGGCGAACCCACAAAACTCAATGCAAAGATCCATTTCACCACCTGGACGTTCCAGCCCGGCCACCGTATCCGTATCGCTATAAGCAATGCCCAGTTCCCGATGGCCTGGCCAACTCCGTATCGCGGGAACACCACGCTGTATCCCGGGCCGGATACATGGATCTCCCTTCCGGTGGTCCCATCAGGTGCGCTCAATGAATCATGTGTGCTCCCGGCTCCGGAGCCGGAAAAGGAACGCCCGGATGCCGGATACCTTTCAAGCTCAACAGAAGGTACCCCTCTGGCCTCCTATGATCCGGTAACCGGGGAGGCGGCCTACATACTGAAACAAGACGACAGGTGGAGAGTACAGAACAGGACCTATCATGTACTACAGAATTATACATGGCGGGTCAATGAGAATGATCCGGCCAACGCTACGTTCCATGGCGAATATACCGATGAATTCATCCTCCCCGGGAGGACTGTGGTCATGGAAGCGGTGTGCGTTCTCGCGTCCGGCGTGACGACTTTCAACCTGACCTTCACCCGCCGGCTGAGTGAGAACGGCGTGGTCGTGGCAGAAAAGACCTGGAACGAGGTAATACCAAGGATGTTCCAGTGAAAGTCAATACGAAACCATTTTTTAAATCCGAAAAAGGATTTCTTTCTTCGTTCCGGTAACTATATGCCATGATATTCTCATCGCGTTCCATGGTTCCCTGTTCCAGAGATTTTCTCGTGTGTCTGGACATACTTTTCCTGATAACCGGACCTGCATCGTGCTGTACGACATTTATCGTCACACCCGGGGCAAGTACGGAGGGGGTAATGTTCATCGGTCATACCAATGACGGCGATGGCCCCTGTGTGATGGGGCATAACGTCTCAGACGACCAGGTCCCGGTCAT
>JBFYKV010000028.1:0-13820 GCA_041305745.1 Methanoregulaceae archaeon
CATCATGATCCTGGATAGCTTCGGGTTCCACATCCCGACATGGCTCTCGCCCATTGTCACATTCGGGGTTGTCGGGTACTTCCTGTATAAGTCCAGGTGTGCCCTGATGCAGGCAGAAAAAGCCTGATTTTGATAATAGATAAAAAATACAGGCAGGCGACTGATCCATCCGGAATACTCCGGCAGCATCTGATTTTTCGCGGTTATTTCTTCACGGGAAGCCCTTCTTCCTGCCATCCCGTTATACCACCCCTGATAGTGATGCCGAATGGAAAAACCCGGGGTTCCTTCATCATCCGGCTGGTTTTTTCCCCGCGAGTTCATTTTACAATATTTCTGCTTTTGTTAAAATGCCTGAATTTTGATACCATGTTCAATTCATTTCCCTGACAGGAGGGGGGTTTTCCCTCCCTGCCCCCCCGCGGTGGGATGGTCTGGAGGCAGGGTTGATTGCGATTTCGTTATTTTCACCTTAATTGAGCACTGTCCTTATCGCATTTTGGGGGGCCAGAGCGGCGGTGCATCAGCCCCGGGAGTGCCGCCATGGGAGTGCGGCTCAATTGGAATATTAAAATCGCGTGAAGGATGTCAGCAGAGCCAGTATCCAAGGTATTTTTTTGTTACGGCGTTCTAATTTTTTTGGGGAATCCGGGGAAAAAATAGTCAGTATTTTCAGCTCCGCCTATGTGGCCCCGGGAGTGTTCTTCCGGTCCTTACATCGGGAATTACGCATCCGGGTTCTTCCTGAATTGTTTTCCGGCACTCCCCCGCAGTACGTGCGGCAGATCCCGGCATCGTTGAGCTTTTTCACAGGACTGAACTTTTAAAGCCTGTACATCCGGGATTTGTTCCTAACCGACAATAATCTCCTTCTTTGCAGCCCAGAGGCCATGAAGGTTACAGTACTCAAGCGCGTGGATGACCCCGTTCTTCGGAAACTTCACTTTCAGGGTTATGTCAGGGTCAGTTGTCGGGGCGTTGAATGACACCTTTGCAAGCATAACCGGATTGAAGGCCCGCCCGTCCTCGTAAAAAAACACTTCCAGCCACCGTATAGAATGTTCCACCGTGTTCGGGTGGGGTCCGACGCTCACTTTGATCGTCACAACTTCGTCCGCCTTTACTTTATCCGGCGCTTCGATCTTCGGGGTATGGCTCTCTCTCTTACCGACCGCCTCACCAGCTGCACCGTCAAACGTGTTTATCAGGACACCAAGATCTTTTTTTCCCATGTTTTTAGTTCACCTTAACTGGTGAGAGATGACATAGTAAAATAAATAATTTTTGATCCCGTCAGAAAAACGATTTTACCCTGAAATAGCGATATCCCGGGGGATCAACGAAAAGGGTCCCCTGGCCTGCCAGGTAGTTCCACAACTTTGTTCTGGCCTGGAAAACCAGGAGCACTGACTTCGTTGATCGGCCGGGCCCGGACGATCCTGTCGAATCATGTGTCATAAAAAGATCCTGTCGTTCCAAATACGCCTGGCTGACTACGGCGTTATCAGGTGATACAAAAAAAAAGGAAAAACGGGGTTTATTCTTCTGAATACGTATCAGTGAAGGTAATATCCTCAATTTTTTTCTTCGGAGCGAAAGTAATGTCAACCGGGTAACCGGCCGGCAGAAGAGATACAAGGGTATAATTGTCCGGCACCTGGAGCAGTTTCCTCACGGCATCGCCATACTCTTTTTTCTCACCGGCAACCCAGCAGGACCCGATACCGTACGCCTGAAGGGCGATGATTATGTTTTCTGTCGCCGCACAGCAGTCTTCCAGGTAATATTTTTCATTTTTCTCCCCGAATATGGCAAAACAACGCGGCGCACCTGCAATGAATTTCCCGTGATCGGTCAGTTCGGCAACCTGTTTTATCAGGTCCGCCGATTTGATGACGCCAAAAAGCCATGGCTGTTCATTCTTTGCCGTCGGGGCAAGATGCCCGCATTCCAGCACGTCCCTGATGATGAGATCCCCCACTTGATCGGGCTTGAATTTACGGATACTATGGCGGCTCTTGAGAATGGTGGTACCAAGATTCATGAGATGTGCTTGGTTTTCTTCCTGAAAAAAACTTTCCTGACGCACTTTCCGGAACCACTATTCCTTTTCCCGGATGAGCCGGTGCACCTGTGTTCTCATGGAACAATAACGGCAGTCAGCTCCCGCACCCGCTTAAAAAAACTGGATTACCCTTGCATTGTTAACGGAGAGGACCCGGTAAGGTTCACTCCGGAACCATGAAAATGTCCATTCAAAATCTCCTTCTGTTGTGGGTTGTTCTCCCGTTTTCACAGGAACCGTTAATTTCGATAAAACCGGTCCGGTTCATTTCTTTGACAGGAGGAGTTCTCACCCCTCCCTGTCCTACCCCCTGTGGGAGGCTCTGCAGGCAGGGTTGACTGGAATCCTGTAATTCTCCGCCTTGTAAAGAACAACGCACGGTCCCTGTCGCACTATGGGGGGCCCCATCGATCACCGGCATCAGCGCCGGGAGGGTCTGGAAGTGAAGTGCGGCGAAAGAGGAATATTGGGAGAACAGGGAGGGTATCTACAAAACGTGTTACGAGCTTCCGGCTCAAAGACGAGCATGAAAAACTGATGGCCGCCCCGTGCCGGCCTGGCGGGTCCATACCAGCCGATAATCCTGGCGAATACCATTAAAAAGAGCCAAAAAAATTATCTGCGCCCTGATCGCACCATAAAGACCATACATGCGGCTGCAATAATGGTGATGACCCCTTCAAAACCCGGGGATGCCGTCGGGGTCAGGGTTGTGGGAACGGGAGTTGCGGGGGCACCTGTGTCGGTCAGCGTGGGTTCAACAGGCTGGGTTTTTGTTGCGGTCGGGACCGCCGTCGTCCTGGTGACCGTCACCTGAGTGGTAGTTGCAGGAATAGTTACCGCCGTTGTCGACGGTGTCGTGGTTTTTGTGGTAATAAGCGGGTTCACGCTCTGGACAACGAACGTCTGATCTTCAGAAACCGTATTTCCTACCCATTCATAGTTATCCTTCATATCATTTGCATTGCATTCGGCCCACACCCGGTAGGTTCCCCGTGCATAATCTGAACTGCCGGTGAACCATATCCCGCCAGTCTGGAAAGGAGTCGTGTCAACCGGGATGTTCTTTAAGCCGTAACTGCCGAATGACGAGTATTCGATTCCGCCGGGACCCATCACTTTAATGGTTACCGGTGCACCTGAAACACCGGGACGGTTTGACATGACATACATGTTGGTATCTATCCGGAACCCGACCGTATCCCCGAGCGGGATCCAGTTCACCGACGGAGAGATCGTAAAGTCAAGGGTTGTATCCTCGACTTTAAGGTCAAGGGTGGGGTCCTGGATATAAAATGCAAGCGTTTTGGCAGGAAGGTTGAACCAGGGGCCGGTTTTTGATGAAAACATCGCAGACGATGCATAGAAATCCTGTGCATCGGCAATTGTGACCGTGGCAGACGGTACATCGGTAACCTGGCCGTTCGGTCCGAACCATGCAATCTGGGAGCCGGTTGTCGCACCTGTCGCCGTGATATCGAGCCCCTGTTCACCAATAAATACGGTACCCGATTGCGGAATTGTGTTCAATGCCCCCACGGCAGGGTATGCTGCCATAATACCTGCAGCAAGCACTACTGCCCATACTGACCATCTCTGCATTTTCTTCACCAGACTCACATCATCCCAAATCGGTATTAAACTATTCGCAGGGGTGTTCTCTGCCCACTGGTGATCCTGTGTCGGGGTAGAACAGAAAATTCCCGCGCTGGCTGCAGACCCGCCAAAAAAGGGTTATCCGAAGAGTCCCTGCAGGGCGAGCAACATGTTTGAGAGGCCCTGTGAAATAAGGGTTGCCGGATCGATACCGAGTGCCGGGAATATGAAGAAGAAATACGCGATGGTCCCAAGCGTACTCCCGAGATTTGCAAGTGCTGCAACCATCACGACCCTGAAAAGGGGGATCTTCATCATGCCTGAGAAGCTGTCAGCCTCAAAAATTTTCCTGAAATCTGACGGTGCGGGTTTCCTTATCTTTGCCTCGACAAGGGCCGCAAACCACCCTGCAGCGATAAGCGGGTTTAATGCGGTCAGCCACGAGACACAAAAGCCGGTCGCCGCAGAGAGCGGATGGCCCCGGGCAACGAGCGTAAACGCTGCGGTAAGAATGCCGTGGAAGAGCACCCAGTATATCAGCGCTGAAATGAGTACATCCATACCCACCCCCGAAAATGCAATCACGATGATGAAGAAGGCGAATAGGAACGTGACGATTGCACCAAAAATGAGACCCCAGCGCCTCTGCTTTACATCGGCAAGGAGAGACGGGAGCGGGGGCAGTGTTTCAGGGGCGGCGAGAAACCGTTCCACGCCCTGCACGTGACCTGCCCCCATGACTGCCACGACCCGCTCATTCTGCTGCTGAAGCAGAACAAGGTTATGGGCAAGGAATGCATCACGCTCATCAATGAGTGCACGGGCACCGTTTGGAGAAAATTTACGGAACTCGTCCATCGCAAGCGTGATCATGTCCTGTTTTTTCAGCTCCTCGACATCGATCTTCTGGTCGTCTACACTCGCAACAGATGCGGCAAGGGCGTAAAACATTTTGAATTTCTCGATGATCGAGAGCCCTCTCCAGAACCGGTGCAGGGTAATCCTGATATCCCTGTCGATGAGTGCGACTTTGATCCCGCGTGACTCCGCCTCATCGATCGCCGCCTTCATCTCGGCCCCGGGTTCAACACCCACATCAAGGCCTATCTTCCGCTGCAGGTAGGCAAGGATCCACTGCACAAGAAGCTGGGTGAAATTCTTCGCCTCGAGGACCTCGGTCACCGAAGGGTCGGCTGCCTGCCGCTTCAGCGCCGAATATCTTCCCTGGTCCAGTTCAACCGCAACCACATCAGGGTTGTATTCCCGGATTGCAACCAGGACATCCTCAATACTTTCTTTTGAAACATGGGCTGTTCCCACGATCTTTAACTCACCCATTCCAGCACCTTTATTCCTTCCCCGTCGATAACGACCTTTCCGTGGGGTATACTCGTATTTTTCATTATTTCACGGACCTTTTCTTCTTCTTCGGACTCTGCCTGCCGTCGCTTAACAAGTTCCCCTGAAAGGACTTCGGCTTCTTCCCGCGTCATTGTCTCCCCGGCACCTGCACACGGAAAAACCTGCAGGTCTTCGCCATCGAGCATGAACGGATAGGTACGGCATATCCACGGACGGACCGGGTATATCGTGCACCGCCGGTCTTCCAGGAATGCACATCTCCCGTCTTTCCTCTTTATACACCATTCAAAGGTATATAACGTCCCGTCATCCTTCTCAATAAATTCGGGATACGGTTCAGCCACCTCGTCCCAGCCAAGACCTGTCGCATCCATGATCCTCCTGATTTCAGGGGGACTCACAATGACCAGGTCCGAATCAGGCGAGACCTGGCTGCAGCACTCTCCGCAACGCCTGCACCGGAACCCGATCTCCTGAATTTTACCGGTGAGACTGCGGACGCGGCGATCGCTGGCATCCCTGCCCTGTGGTCTGCCCGTCCCCATACCATCAGAGCCTGTATTCCCGTGTAATGCGGTCGAAATTTTCGTATACCCGCTTTCCTTCCAGCGTGTGGCTCACTTCGGGATGCCACTGGAGCCCGTAAATATGCTTTTTTGGGTCTGCGATCGCTTCATTGTTGCAGACAGAAGATCGGGCCAGCCTGATGAAGCCCTCAGGGATGACTTCAACCTCGTCGGCGTGAGAGGCCCAGACATGGAGCGTTGGGGGGTACCCTGCGAGGATCCCGTCATGCTCGGTGATCTCAACATCAACCGGCCCGTACCCACCGGACCGCCCCGGCCGGACTCTCCCGCCAAATGTTGTGGCAATGATATGGAGGCCCAGGCAGATACCTAAAACAGGGAGACCAAGCGAGAGATAGAGCGGGGCATTTCCCGCCCGCTCAAGCGTCGGCCCGCCACCAAGGATTACCCCCCTGCACCCTGTGGCAATCTCTTCGGGCGGGGTCGTATTCGGGACCATCTTCACCCCGATATCCATGTCGCGGAGCATTCTCTGGATCAGGTGGTTGAACTGTCCATGATTATTGACCACGTAAATGGGGAGCATTTCGTACATTTTTGCGGTAAAAAATTAATATCCTTTTCAGCTGTATGCCACAACCGTCTCAAAAATTTTCTTCCGGATCTCTTCAGGGCTGTGCCCCATCAGGAACGCCAGGTACATTGCACCCCCTGCACCCATGCCTTCCTTGACCTCCCCGATACAGTACCGGGCAAGACCCGGGTGCCCGATCTCACCAAACTCAGGGTCAACATAGGTAACCCCTGCACCAATCTCATCGCAGACGCGGGAAAAATTGGCTGACGGATCATCACGTACATAACAGGTCGTGGCAATCGCCGGCACAGGCATTCCCAGGTCTTTTACAATTGCTGCTACCGCAAGCATCTGCGTGCCTCCGGCAAGGACGAGGTACCCCGGATATGACGATGCAATTCCTGCCGCAAGGGCCATCATCGGGTCGCCGCATATACGCACCATGTCAAGGGCATCTCCCGGTTTTTGAGTGGATATACGTGCAGATACATCCTGCCAGATCTTTTCCTTGATTCCCACGGGGTTGCTGACAAAACTGCTGCTCACCTGTGCATGGTATCCAAGGCCACGCAGCACACACAGTGCAGTTGTTGTCCCGCCGGGTACGCATTCGCCAAGCACAAGTGCATCCGATATTCCCCCGAGGAACCTGCCGGTATACTGCCCCTTGCGGTACAGGTCATCTGCACCGGGAACGGCGTCAGTGACACGGGGATCATTGCCCGGTTCGCCATAGACATCAAGACAGGGCACGGTCGGGCGGTGTTTTAGCCCGGCATTGATAAATAACGGATGAATACCGGTAAGTTCGGTCATGGCCCGCGTGATGGAGGCCGGGGTGGGGCATCCGGTAGGAGTATCGGGACGGGCCTGCATGCTGGTAATCGATCCCTGGACTATCAGTTCAGAGTCCAGTACCGGCGTCAGGAGCGTTTTTTCAGGGGACGGGCCGGCACCAGACACCCCGGGAACTGTTGAAAGCATCGTGTTTGCCAGTATACTGCAGAACATCGGATTTTTTGGAAATATTTCGGGATTCTTCGAAACGAAGGCCATATCACTCTGGATTAGAATTCGTCGTCTCCTATGAAAATGGCTCCGCCACATTTCCTTCCGGTCCGGCGGGGGCCATGGGTACCGGTTGTGGAGAGCGTTATTTCGTCACCGGCTATTACAATGCCTGTGGAATAGACAATGCTAATAAGGCAGTCAGGGAGAACACATAGTGATATGTTCGAAATTGAACAGCGGCTGGAGGAGAAGGGCGTCACGATGGACGAAATAGTATCAGCTGCAATGGAACTCTA
This sequence comes from Methanoregulaceae archaeon, assembly GCA_041305745.1. Lineage (GTDB taxonomy): Archaea > Halobacteriota > Methanomicrobia > Methanomicrobiales > Methanospirillaceae > UBA467. Next base: position 7,435 of record JBFYKV010000028.1, read on the forward strand.
TGTACCCCATGGCATGGGGGAGGCTGATGCACGCGGGAGTATACGGGATAAAATCACCCATTACCTCAGGGATCCCAATATTTCCTCGCTTCTGCTCGGAGCCATCCTTCTCGAGGATGAGCTGTTCGTGAAGAGAAAAAACTCCGAAATCGCGGACGACCCGGTATTCCTCCTGAGTGATGAGATCATCGGGATGGCAATCGCCGAATGCATCGGGGGCACCTATGCCCGTTTTGAATTCACCCGGTATGACCAGAAAAAGCCAGGCATATTAAAGACACTGGGGCCGTTTCTGGACGATGCAGTTGCAGGACTGATTGCCGGCTGTACTTCACGTCTCTATAGCGAATGCTGCTGAAATCCATTCTCTCCCTTCTCCAGTTTACCACTGTGCTTCCGCTGGGAAAGCCGGTGGACTTTGAATATTTTGCACGCCGTTCATACCTTTACCCGCTGGCCGGCTATGTCACCGGGGGTATTGCAGCCCTCTGCATCTTCTGGATATCAAACCCTCTTGTTGCGGCAGCGGTTGCCCTCGCGGTACTGCTCTTTATCTCGGGGTGCAACCACTTCGACGGCCTCCTCGATTTCGGAGACGGCGTCATGGCACACGGGAGCAGGGAAAAACGTATCCGTGCACTCACTGATCGCCAGGTCGGGGCCGGCGGTGTGGCCTTTGGAGTAACATTTATCCTCCTTTCATTTGCAGCCCTCTCATCCTCGCTGGTGCCGGCAGCCTGCATCCTCGTTGCAGAGGTAGGGGGAAAATTTGCGATGGCATTTCTCACCGCGGCCGGTGCACCGTTTAAGGAGGGGATCCACTCCTGTCTTTACCAGCACTCAAGATGGTATTTTCCTCTTCTGGCAGCGCTTTTTCTCATTCCACTGGCATTCCTTCCACTCGGAGTGGTCCCGCTCGCTGCCGCCGGACTTGTCATGGTCCTGTGTCCGGTCATCATCCTCTACGGCGCCCGTGCCCTCTTCGGAGGGGTGAACGGTGATGTGGCAGGTGCGGCAAATGAGATTACACGCTCACTTATCCTTTTGGCGCTCGTCCTCGCCTGACCTGTTCCACACCTATTAAGACCAGAGGCCCAGCACTTATTCTGTGATGATCAGGGACATGGGAGTGCATATGAAAGGCGGGGTCATCACCGAGAGGGATGCAGAGTACTGCACCATCCGTACACGGATACCTGCCGGTGTCATCTCGGCTGACCAGCTGCGGGGAATTGCAGATATCGCTGAAAAATACGGGATAGAGAACGTCCACCTTACGACGAGGCAGACGATCGAGCTCCCCCACATGGACCCGGCACGCCTCGAGTCGATATCGGGGGACCTTGCCGGGAACAACACCCCGATCGGTTCGGAACGGGACGAAGTGGTCAATATCATCTCATGTCCCGGGAAAGAACGGTGCGTGTTTGCCAATATCGATACGGTCTCCCTTGCAAAGGCACTTGATGCGAAAGTGTTCGGGAAGGAGATGCCGGTAAAGATGAGGATATCCATCTCAGGGTGCCCGAATGCATGTACAAGCCCGATGCTCAACGAAATCGGCATTATCGGGCGTATCGAACCGCTCCGGACAGAGGGGACCTGCACCGGCTGCGGCACATGCGTTGAGTATTGCAAGGAATCCGCAATCACCATCAAGCGGGGCAACTCGGTCCTTGACCCGGCAAAGTGCGTCCAGTGCGGGACATGCATCCGCTCCTGCCCGTTTGACCTCCTGAAATCTTCAGGTGAACATTTCCTTATCATGGTCGGGGGCCGCAGGGGACGTCACCCGAAACTTGGCCGGGAGCTGATCACCGTTACGACCCCGGAAGCTGCCATCACCGTCGTCCTGGCCGTTATCAACTGGGTATACCGGCGGGCATGGAGTGGCAGGCTCCTCTCAGAGCAGATGGATGAACTCCATTTCGAAAAATTCAGGGACGAGATACGGGATCAGGTACCGGTCTCGGCAAGGGTCGAAAAGAAAGGCGGATGAGGGAGTTCACATCTGATAGCGGGTCCGGAACCCCTCGTTCTCATCGTCATCACATTCGATGGCGTTTCCGTCCCTCACGAGCGAATTGAACTGCATCGCAGCGTTCATCAGGGCCTCATCGGACGCTACACCCCGTGAAATTTCACTCACGGCGCGTTCCTGTGGCGGGGGGTAGATGCGGGAGCCCACATGTACTCCCTTGCAATGGACGCAATATGCACACGCACGGTAGACCGAAACGGTCCCTGTTGCACAGTCGACATTCGCGCGATCCTTCTTATCATCCCGGTGTATCGGCAGGGTCTTCATGGTCGGTGAGGTATATTCTAATCCATCAGTTATGATAGTGTCGGTTTCTGGCATTATTCAATAAAATCGGGCTGAATTATGCTCATCGAAATGATTAATATAGATCCGTTTCCAATATGGTATACTCGCATAAATAGGCTGTAGCTGACAGTCTGGTATTTATCGGAGGATTGATATGGCAACAGACAAGCCCCACATGAATTTAGCGGTCATTGGTCACATCGACCACGGGAAATCTACCACGGTCGGACGGCTGATGTTCGAGACCGGAACCGTACCCGCTCACATTATCGAAGGTTACAGAAAGGAAGCAGAATCAAAGGGCAAGGCAACCTTTGAATTCGCCTGGGTTATGGACAACCTGAAGGAAGAACGTGAAAGAGGTATCACTATCGATATCGCGCACAAGCGTTTCGACACTGCCAAGTTCTACTTCACGGTGGTAGACTGTCCCGGACACAGAGACTTCGTCAAGAACATGATCACCGGCGCATCGCAGGCTGATGCAGCAATCCTCGTGGTCGCTGCACCCGATGGGGTTATGGAGCAGACCAAGGAGCACGTCTTCCTGGCAAGGACGCTCGGTATCAACCAGCTTATCGTCGCAATCAACAAGATGGACATGGTCAAGTACGACCAGAAGCGGTTCGAGGAAGTCAAAAAGGACCTCTCCCAGCTGCTCCAGATGGTCGGATACAAGCCGGCAGAGACCCTCTTTATCCCGATGAGCTCAATCCAGGGCGTAAACATCAAGAACAAGAGCCCGGAGACCCCGTGGTACACCGGCCCGACGCTTCTCGAGTCCCTTGACACCTTAAAAGAGCCTGAAAAGCCAGTCGACAAGCCATTCCGGCTTCCTATCCAGGATGTCTACAGCATCAGCGGTATCGGCACCGTTCCGGTCGGCCGTGTTGAGACCGGCATCATGAAGAAGGGTATGAAAGTCTCATTCATGCCTGCAAACAAGGAAGGAGAAATCAAGTCCATTGAGATGCACCACGAAGAGATCCCCCAGGCCTTACCCGGCGACAACGTCGGTTTCAATGTACGTGGCCTTGGAAAGGGAGATATCCGCCGTGGAGATGTCTGTGGTCCTGCAGAAGCACCACCGACGGTTGCAGACGAATTCACTGCACAGATCGTCGTGCTCCAGCACCCGAGTGCAATCACCATCGGGTACACCCCGGTATTCCACTGCCACACGACCCAGACCGCATGCACCTTTGTCGAGCTGAAATCGAAGCTCGACCCGAGGACCGGTCAGGTCAAGGAAGCAAACCCGACATTCATCAAGTCCGGAGATGCAGCCATCGTCCAGATCAAACCGACCAAACCAATGGTCATCGAGAATGTGAAGGAGCTCCCGCAGCTCGGCAGGTTCGCTATTCGTGATATGGGAACAACCATCGCCGCCGGCATGTGCATTGCAGTTCAGCCGAAGCAGATGAGATAAATTATATAACGATATATTTTTGGGTGAATACGCATGCAAAAAGCCAGAATACGCCTGACAGGCACTGACTTCAAGAAAGTAGAGATGGTCTGTGATCGAATTCGTGAGATAGCAGAGCGCACAGGTGTAAATATGGCTGGGCCGATTCCACTCCCCACAAAGCGTCTCATCGTCCCTATCCGGAAGAGCCCTGACGGGGAAGGGACTGCAACCTGGGACCGGTGGCAGATGCGGGTGCACAAGAGGCTTATCGATATTGATGCGGATGAGCGGGCACTGAGGCAGCTTATGCGCACGCAGGTTCCGAAAGATATCGGAATTGAGATAGTCCTCGAGAGTTGAGGGAGCGGTTTTGACCGCAGGATTTTTTTCCGAAATCCAAAAACGGGTCTCATTCGAGACACTGTTCATACTTATTTTTGCGGTTACCCTGATACTCCGGTTCGCGGTACTCGACCTGAAACTATTCCACCATGATGAAGCCATTCATGCGTGGTTTTCATATGAACTTGTCACGAAGGGCGTCTACGCGTATGACCCGATGTACCACGGGCCGTTTCTCTACTATATAACGGCGGGGATGTTCTACCTCTTCGGGCAGTCAGATCTTGTTGCCCGACTCATGCCTGCACTCTTCGGGGCACTGCTCGTCCCGCTCGTCTATGTTATTTACCGTCTGGGGTACCTTGATAAAACACAGGCACTTATCGCTGCGTTATTCATCGCCCTGTCCCCGGACCTCGTGTATTTTTCCCGTTTTCTCAGGCACGACATCTTCCAGCTCTTCTTTACCCTGCTGATCCTCGTTGCCCTGCTCTGTTACATCAACAAGGGACAACTCCGCTATGCACTCCTTGCAGGGCTGGCCGTTGGTGGCGGGATGACCCTGAAGGAAGATATGCCGGTTTTTCTCATTATCGTGGCGACATTTGCGCTTTATCTCCTCTTAAGGCGGCAGGTGCATCTTCCAGAAACCTGGAAACGGGACCTGCTTCTCGGGATAGTGGTCGCAATCGGTATAATGGCGGTATTTTACTCGTCGTTCGGGATACATCCTGATATCCTTGAGACCGGATGGATGAAGGCCTATACCCACTGGGTGGCAATGCATGGCCAGTGCAGGATATGCGGACCGTGGTTCTTCTATATCCTGCTCTTCCTCCTCTACGAGGTACCGGTATTTTTCCTGGCAATCTTTGGCATCATACAGTTTGCCGACCGGCACAACCCGGTACCAGGTCTCGCGGGCAGGATAAAGGGACTGTTTGAGAAAAAGACTGAAAAACCGCTGATATTTGAAATTCCGGACACATTTGAACGATCCGCAGCAGAACGCCGTATCATCCCCTGGAACAAAAAAGAGATCTTCTTCCTCTTCTGTATATACTGGATGCTTGCATCCATGGCTGCGTATGCCTATATCGGTGAGAAAGTGCCATGGCTCATCATCCACCAGCTGCTCCCCATGATCTTTGTTGCGGTATACCTGATGACCCCGCGAAAGAAATGGGTTGCCCTTGCAGGATGTATTTTCCTGGTCATCATGACGTGGCACGTTGCTTTTGTCCCGGCCGATGTGAACGAGCCTATCGTCCAGGTGCAGAACTCCGAAGAAATGCGGGAAGTCATGAAAATAATCGACAATTCGAGTGTCGTTGTCATTGCGTCAAAGGACTACTGGCCGCTTCCCTGGTATTACCGTGGTGATGCCTGGAACAAAATGAGGTTTTACGGGCAGATCGTCGATACCAGTACTATCGACCAGATTAACCCTGACATGGTCATCACCCATGACCAGGAGAGCTACCCTGAGCTCCCCGGGTATGATAAGAAGACCTACAAGCTCAGCTACTGGTTCTCCATTTACGACAACGAAGACCGGATCCCGGAGTACTATTTCAAACGCGACGGCAAGCTGGGAAGCCTCAATGTCGATGTCTTTACCAGGAATATGACATATCAGGTATAATTTTTCCTCTCTTTTTTATCCGGCATCTGATTTTCTGCTGGTTTTTTCCATTTTGAATACAAATAAGGACTTTTATAGAATATTTCCGCACTTTAAAATACAGACACTCCCGGGGCTGATGCCCATGATCGTTTCGGCGTCCCCATAGTGCGATAAGGACCGTGCTCTTCCATGAGGGCATCCTGAAATATCCCTCTTGACCCTGCCCACCGACTTTCATTCGAGGGGTGAGAAGGGGAGGGGTAAGAAAACCCCTCCTGTCTTCAATCCGGTTTTATTCGAAGTCAGACCGCACTTTAAAATTCTGACACTCCCGGGGCTTATCCCCCGCCGCTCTGGCCCCCCATAATGAGATAGGGACCGTGCTCTTCCCGTAAGGAATCCTGAAATATCCCTCTTGACCCTGCCCACCGACTTTCATTCGAGGGGTGGGGCAGGGAGGGGTGAGAAAACCCCTCCTGTCTTCAATCCGGTTTTTCTGAATATGGAAGATGCACTTCATATCGAGACACTCCCGGGGCTTATGCCCCGCCGCTCTGGCCCCCCATAATGAGATAGGGACCGTGCTCTTCCCGTAAGGAATCCTGAAAAAATCCCTATGCACCCTGCCCGCAGACTATCCTTCGCGGGGTGGGGCAGGGAGATCGGAAGAGCAC
>JBFYKV010000029.1:0-13416 GCA_041305745.1 Methanoregulaceae archaeon
ATTCCTCTGCGGTCACTTTTCCCACCCCCTCAAGCGTGGAGAGCTCCCGCACGGCCTCCCCCTGGTCCATGGTGTCAAGCCTCTGAAGATACTCAGTGAGGGAGCTGATATAACGATGATGCCATCCGCGGGGTGAAGGTGTAACGTGGTTGAGGACAAGGGCCGGGTCAAGGCCGATCCCGCATACGTAATCGATAAGTTCCCGCCGTTCTCCGCTGCCCCAGCCCCGGACTGCGATATCCCTGATGTGGACGTGGTACCCCCTCCCCCCGGAAAAAACGATGCTGATGACGCCTGGATCAAACCCCATCTCGTCGGTGAGCATACTGATGAGTTTTTCGGTCTCCTCTTTCACACGACGAAGCATCATGTCATAGGGGCCACGCACGATGTGGTCTGCATCGAGGTCAAAGATCAGGTCTGCGCCGAGCCACTGTTTCTCTCCCATGGTCGGTGCACCGGGAGTAACGTAATATGCCGTTGAATAGTAGGCATGGGCCGGGACCATGCTCCTGATATAGGTAATCAGCTCTTCGCGGCTGGAGAACCCGATGTGGCGGCGCATCCTTATCTCGGGATAATCCGGGTCAAAAAAGATGAAACCCCACTCGCGCTGCCCGAGCGAAGGGGGGACGAGGAGGTATTCCTTCTCGTAATACTCGGTAAACCTCTGTTTTAAGAATTCAAGAGTTGCCGATTTCATTTAGATCTCCCGGATCATGTATGGTCCGTGCCGTTCGTAGCCGTGCCTGCGGTAATACGGTCGTACACCGATCCCGCTCATTACTGCCAGCCTCTGGTAACCCCCGGCACGGGCGGTCTCTTCTGCTTCTTCAAGCAGCATTCTTCCGAATTTCCGGTGCTGCCGCTGATCATCGTCCGGCGAACTGCCGATGGGGACGATCTCTCCATATACGTGGAGTTCACGGAGGAGGGCAGCATCCTGGATCTCGGGCCTGTGCCGTTCTCCACCGGTCCGGAGCCGGGAAAATCCGATCAGGGCATCTCCTGCCACTGCCGAGATGAAATATTCAGTCCCTCCCGCGCACTCGTATTCCAGTCTCCTGATCTCTATTTCACCTCTCTCCGGGAATCTCCCGACTTCACGGCACCGTATGCACCGGCAGCGTTTTCCCATTGCTTTGAGGCGCTGCTGGCAGAGCTGCCGGAAGTTGCTGTGTTTTGAGCCGGCAACGATTAGTTTTGCCGGGATATCCCGCTGGATCCTCTGCAGGCGGACATATTCTGGCAGGAGTGATTTCCCGTATGCAATCAGGTCAATTAACTCATCCTCGGGGTATGGTGCATACTCCCCCCGTTTCCACAGGTCTTCCACTTCGGATCCCGGTGTGACCAGCGTCGGATAGATCTTTAAGAAATCCGGCCTGAAACGCGGGTCTGAAAAGAGGGTCTCAAACAGCTCCCGGTCCTTTTCAATCGAACTCCCCGGCAGGTTCGGCATGATATGGAACCCGACTTTCAGTCCTGCGTCCCGGAGCAGGGTATTGGCCTCTACGCTGTCCTGGACGGTACAGCCCCTCCGGTTGAAGGTGAGGATTTCGTCATCGACGTGCTGCACACCCAGTTCTACCTTGGTCACCCCGAGGTCGAGCATCCGGTTGATATGTCCGGTCCGGCACCAGTCCGGGCGGGTCTCAAAGGTCGTGGCCACGCACCGGACCGGTGAAAACTCGTTCTGGCGGAATACCGAATCGCGGTCCGGCGTTGCAATCTGCGGGATGCCGCGGTACTCGTTCATCGCCCGGATGCATCCGGTAACAAACCATTCCTGGTATTCCGGAGTCCGTGCGGTCATCGTGCCGCCCATGACGATCAGTTCAACCTTGTCCACATGGTGTCCAAGCAGTTCGAACTGTCCGAGCCGGGCATGGACCTGTGAGAACGGGTCATACCCGTGCTCCCGTGCCCGCAGCGCGGCGGGCTCTTCGCCGGTGTAACTCTGCGGGGACTGAAACGGGTGGTCCGGGCCACCCGGGCAGGGCAGGCATTTCCCGTGCGGGCAGGGGGATGGAGAGGTCATCACTGCTACCGGCGCAACTCCCGAGAGTGTCCGGCCCGGTTTTACAAGGAGCAGCTTACGTAATGCCTCCCGTTCCTCAGGCAACGCAGCGGCGAGGAGTGCCGAGTTTTTCGGGACCTCGGAAAGACGGTACTTCCGGCAGACCAGGATCTTGATACGTGTGACGTCCGAAACGCTGTCAGCATGAGAAAAGAGGAGGGAGATGATCTCCCGGTAGACATCCGGACCACTCATAACAGGTTAATGTTCAACTGCAACCTTTTCAGTTGTTGCCTCTCCGGTGTAGTCAACCCGAACCAGGGTGTTCCCCTTGATGTGAGTAACGAGCTCGTCACCGAGAGCAAGGATTGCATCCTTGTGACATTTCTTGTTTTTATGAATGTGGACAGGGGAAATTTCAAGAGAAGAATACTGTTTGGTCGCAATTTCCTCACCGGTGATGCCTTCATAGTATTTTTTGATGTGAATCATCAGCATATGTAAATGAAGCAGTTCTTCCTTTTGCACACTATCACCTTAACTTCAAATCACTACTTTTTTCCTGACCAGATATACTTTATTGGTGATGTTTATATCCGACTTCGTGCGGGCAGGTGGGGCACTGACGGGGCTTGCAATTGGGGACGCGTTGGGTGCGCCCCTTGAGGGTCTGCCCCCGTACACAAAAACCGTCACTGAAATGGAGAGCGGGGGAATTCACAACCGCATAGCCGGTAATTTTACTGACGATACCCTCCAGGCCCTTGCGATTGCAGATTCCCTTGCTCTTTGCAGGGGCTTCTGTCCGTATGATATTGTCAGGCGACTGATTTATGGCTACCGCCGGTTTCCTGAGATGTACGGGCCGACATCGGGGGCGGTCTTTGAGCTGGTCATGAAGGGCACGGACCCGTACCTTGCCGCACGGGTCGTGCACCGGCAGAACGGCGGGAGCAGGACGAACGGAAGCGTGATGAGAGGGCCCCCGCTGGGTATTTTTTACTGTGGGACCGGGGTCGAGTATTACAGCATCCGGTGCTCGGAGCTGACCCATGCCGACCCTGTAGCAGGTGCATGTTCGGCATGGCTCAACCGCATGGTCAGCGACCTGTGCAGGGGTTATTCCCGTGAAGGTGCCCTTGTAAGGGCTTCACACTACTGCAGGGATGATGAAGTCCTCGGGGTGCTCGGGCGGTGTGACCGCTTCGATGTAAATCCCTCGCCTGATGCCCTCGATACGACCCATGCAGCCCTGAAGATATTTCTGCATTCACGGTCGTTTGAGGAAGCGGTTGTCAGTGCAGTCAACCTTGGCGGGGATACGGATACCATCGGGGCCTGCTGCGGGACCCTCGCAGGGGCATTCTTTGGTATACATGCGATCCCGGTGCGGTGGCTCTCCCGGTTAAACGGCCTTTCAGAGGTGACACAATCAGCGTATGCACTCTGGGCTGCAGCTGAATGGTGAATAATCCGGGATTGTAGTTTAAATGATTTATAGTGCAATTAAAGGAGATGTCCTTTTAACGATCGGAGTCGACAGGAGGGGTTCTCACCCCTCCCTGCCCCACCCCGCTAAAGATATCCCGTGGACAGGGTTGATGCGAAACCTGAAATATTCATAAATCAGGAGCACGGTTCCTATCGCATTATGGGGGGATACAACGGTGGGGCATCAGCCCCGGGAGTGTCGGAATCGGGAGTGCGGCAAAAAGGAAAATTAAAAAAGCGGGAAGGATGTCAACAGAGCCATAAAACCAATCAACCACATAAATTCGCTTCAAAACCCGGTATTCACAAAAAAATGGCTGCTCCCGATTAAAGCGGCATCAGCTCGACCAGCTGAAGGTTCCTGGCTTTCTCGCAGATATCAGGGGCGTTTCCGATCACCTCGACAACTACGTATTTGTCACCTGCGATGATCCCCTCGGGGTGACAGAGGTCATAATTTCCGCATTCGTTCCGGCTGCAGGAAAATTCAAACTGGATACGGGTATTTTTTATGGCCATGTCGGCACTGATAAGCGCGGAGATCGGGGACTCCACCACTTCGACCGCACATGCACCGTTCAGGTGCACAAGGCAGGCGTGCCGTGCGGGCCGTACGCCGATAATCCGGTATTTTTTCCCCTGCCTGAGGTTGTTGCATGCCTTTTTTAAGTGACAGCTCTCGCATTCCGGAAGCTGCCCTTCATAGATGAATTCAAGACCTGGCCTGGCCAGCTCGGTCCCGATCAATGTCACTTTGGATTTTGCTTCAGCCATTGTCCCCGTCACTCCCGGTACAGCATCTTCACAAGGTCACCTGCAGACTCCCTGGTAAGCCCCATGTCTAAGATAGTAAAACGCTCGGGACGGATAGTCTTTGCCATCAGGAGGGCTTCGACTGCGATATCATCATCTATTCCGAGATCTGCAGGCGTGGTCGGAGCCCCGATATCTTTCAACGCACCACGGATCGCCTTCCAGTCCCCGCCATGCAGGTACATCGTGATGATGGTCCCGATACCGCATGCCTCCCCGTGCAGTGCTTTTCCCGGTGCAAGGCGTTCGAGCGCGTGGCCGAATTTGTGTTCTCCGCCGCTTCCGGGCCGTGAAGACCCGGCAATGCTCATTGCCACTCCTGAAGAGACGAGCGCCTTGATCACAAACCATGCGGTCTCTTCATGGTGGGGCTTGATGCCCTTTGCGTTCTTCATGAGGAGTTCGGCGGTCATCCTTGAGAGGGCCACGGCATATTCGCTCACCGGTTCTCCGCGGAGACGGTGCGAGAGTTCCCAGTCAAGAATCGCAGTGTAGTTGGAGATGATATCAGCGCACCCGGCTGCCATCAGGCGGTGTGGTGCGCCTGCGATGATACCGGTATCGGCGACAATGGCGATGGGTGGCTGGGCTTCGAGAGAGACGCTCCCGCTCTCCATCGGGACCGATGCCCGTGCAGATGCGATGCCGTCATGCGAGGCTGCGGTCGGGACACTGATGAACTGGCGGTCGAGGTTATATGCGACGATCTTTGCAGTATCGATGACCCGCCCGCCCCCGACCCCGATGAGCAGGTCCACTCCCCGGGCCTCGATCTCAGCCTTTCCGATGACCTCCATGCTGATGGTGTCTGCAATAAACGTTTTAACATCCGATTTTTCACGTAAAAGGTCACAGATACGTTTACCTGCGTAATCAAGCGTATGACGCCCGCTGATAACGAGCACAGACTTCCCGAGGCCGAGGTCGGTGCAGACCGCCGGGACCTGGTCAATGGCATCGTGACCTATTACCACGTCCCGCGGGAGCTGCATCCACCTGGATCGGTCAAAAGGTTTCCTTTTGAGTACTTTAATACCATCTGCGCTCATTAATATCAGGAATGATTAGGGAATTCATCTACAAATATTACATTGATCCAATCAGGTACGGTCAGCCGTACAATGTTGTGGATACCCTTACCTATGCAGTCGTTCTGATCCTTGCGATATATATCATTTACCGGTGGCTTGCCCGCTCGCAGATCAGGATTGACGGCAGGTTCGTGATCGCCACCCTCCCGTTCGTGGTGCTCGGGGGACTTGCCCGGGTCGTGCAGGATACCGGGATGATCACCTCGGACCTCCAGTACCTGCTGATTACCCCGCTCATTTATTTCATCATATTTTTCTATACCGCCGGGGCCCTGGTCCTGTCGACCTGGTTCCAGAGACGCGGATGGGTCCGGGATTATATCTACCCGTACGCGGGTGCGGGTATTGCAGCATCGGTATACACGGCCGCGGTCCTGGTGTTCTTCGGGCTCTCGAACGGTGTGATCGCCCCTGACGTACTCGCAATTATTTTGACAATGGCAGTTATCTCGTCAGCGCTGGTCTACGCGGTCATGCGGTACCTCCTTTCATGGGACTATGCCGCCGACCCGGTCTATATCGCGCTGATCTTCGGACAGCTCCTTGATGCGAGCGCCACCAGTTACGGGATCGACCTCCACCCGCTCCAGTACATGGAGGTGCACGTGGTCGGGTCAACTTTAATCGCCCTTACCGGGACGGCATTTGTCATGTTCCCGTTGAAGCTCATCGTGCTCTTCCCGGGAATTTACATCCTGCAGAGGTTCCGGAACGAGGGTGCAGATATCCTCTGGCATCTCATCGTACTGGCAATGATTACCGTCGGCCTGGCCCCCGGGATACGGGACATGGTTCGGATGATCCTCTATGTCTGACCGCCAGTTCTGGAATGCCGCAGGAGTCGTCATTTTTTTCTTTGCCCTCTCGCTCCTTGCCGGGGTCCTGCTGACAGCCCGTAACCCGGAGATCGGCGCCGGGTTCCTGCAACTCTTCAAGGACGCCATAATGGGGGAAATTATCGATAACGAACCCCTGCTGCTCGCCGTGAAGCTCTTCTTCAACAACCTGCAGGCATGCATTCTCCTGTTTTTGGGCGGGGCGACGTTTGGGGTCCTGACATTTTTTATTATCGGGACGAACGGGCTTGTCATTGGCGCCATCATCGAACTTGTCCGGGAACAGCAGAGCATCATCTACGTCCTTGCTGCAATTGTCCCACACGGGATCTTTGAGATCCCTGCGTTCATCATCTCGGCGACACTCGGTGTCCTTCTTGCCCGGTCACTCTGGAGAGAACTGTACCGGAAGGACGATGCAGCCGGCGGGGCACTACGGCTCGCACGGGTATTTCTCACCGTTGTTATCCCCCTTGTGGCTATTGCGGCATTTACAGAGGCATTTATTACGCCAGAGATCATACGTCTGATAGCTTGAGAGCGTGAACTATGGAAGACGATCAGGGGGCTTTGCCGCCCAGGGAAGACTTCAGCGCATGGTATAATGAACTCCTGTGGAGGGCAGAGATCATGGATGTCCGCTACCCGGTCAAAGGGCTCTATGTATGGTTCCCGTTCGGGTTTGCGGTCAGGAAAAAGGTGTATGATCATCTTCGCAGCCTCCTTGACCGGGAACACCAGGAGACGCTCTTTCCACTGCTTATTCCTGAACACGAGTTCATGAAGGAAGCAGAGCATATCAAGGGATTTGAGGAGGAAGTCTACTGGGTCACCCACGGGGGTCTCACACCGCTCGACGTGAAACTCGCGCTCAGGCCGACGAGCGAGTGTGCCATCTATCCCATGTATGCCCTCTGGGTACGTTCACATGCCGACCTGCCGCTAAAGCTCTACCAGATTGTCAATACCTTCCGGTACGAGACCAAACATACCCGGCCGCTTATCCGTCTCCGGGAGATCACCTCCTTTAAGGAAGCCCATACCGTCCATGCTACCTGGGAGGATGCAGAAAAGCAGGTAGAATGCGCAATCGCACTCTACCAGGAATTTTATTCCCACCTCTGCATACCGGTCATCGTCTCGAAGCGGCCTGACTGGGACAAGTTCCCGGGCGCCGACTATACGATTGCCGTCGATACCATCATGCCTGACGGAAAGACCCTCCAGATCGGAACGGTGCACCACCTCGGCGACCACTTCTCAAAGACCTTCTCAATCCGGTACGAGGATATGAACGGTGAGCAGCAGCTCGCGTACCAGACCTGTTACGGGATATCGGAACGGTCTGTCGCTGCACTCATCAGCATCCACGGGGATGACCGCGGGCTTGTTCTGCCACCTGCGGTAGCACCGGTGCAGGTAGTCATTGTCCCCATCACCATCGGGAAACGAAAGGACGAGGTGACCGCTGCAGCGTGTTCAATTGAATCCGAGCTTGCTGCTGCCGGGTTCCGTGTGAAGACTGACCAGCGGGACCTCAGGCCGGGTGCGAAGTACTGGTACTGGGAGTTGCGGGGTGTACCGCTCAGGCTGGAGATCGGGCCGAGGGATATTGACGCATGCCAGGTGACTTCCGTTACCCGTTACGGTGAAAAGTCCGCGATACGCAGGGACGGTCTCGTCGACGGAGTGAGGGACATGCTGGCTGCATTCACCGTCTCGATGCGGGAAAAAGCGGAACATCATGTTCAGTCACACGTCCGCATCGCCTCGTCACTCGACGAAGTGATGGACGGTGTCCAGAACGGTGTCGTGGTGGCCCCGTGGTGCGGTGAGAAAGACTGTGCCGGTTCGATCGAAGAAAAGGTCAACGCAAGCATCCTCGGGACAGGCATCCGTTCGGGCTGCACGGGTGACGTACACGGAAAATGCGTCGGGTGTGGAAAAGAAGGGAAAGGGGCCCTTATTGGACGGGCTTATTAACCAGGCATTCCCTGCAGTGGTAGGTAAATGTAAACCCGGGGTCAGAGAGGTCTCCTGAGACTATTTTCTTTCCGCCCCGTATGAATAATTTTCCACATTTTTCACAGCGTTTTGGTCGTATCCTGTCCGTTAACGTGAACGGTACGTCGAATTCAAACGAGGTATTCTGCAGCCCGGGGACGTTCCGGAGGCAGGGGTCTTCATACCCCGACACGTACTGCATGATCTTTAACGGGCTGACACCCATTTCATCGAACTTTTTAAAGATGAAATAATTAAAGACCAGCCAGGAGAAGTCGCACCTGTCGATGAACTCCTCCATCTCGCCCTGGCCGTCTTCGAAATCTTCCAGCGTACAGCCGCAGAGCGGGCACCGTCCTTTAACCAGTTCGTCAAGGTAGACTTCTTCCCGGCATCCGGGACAGGTGGTGTGAGGTGCAAGCATTCGTGTCATCGTCGGTTCACATAACAGGCATCATAGCTCCCTGCCTGCCGGGAGTGTTCATTCGTGCGGTAGTGAGGTGGTCCGCATAACGGTACCGGTACTTCTCACCGCACGCCTGGAAAGAGATCTTCCTGCAGATTGCGTTTCCGGACCAGTCATGACTGACATTTTCGGTTCACGTCCTGAAATGGTAAAGCGCATAGAACGAAAACCCCGGTTTTTCCCCGGATTGCACGGATTCTCATGTACCAGATGTTATTCCGGTCTTATACTCCTTTCCAGAATAAACTGCTCTGATGTATTTGTACCCGCACTACTTAAAACTATACGACGTAGCAAATGTATAAGAGGTTTTTGGTTAAAATAACCATAATTCTTGTTTATTTTCATCAGGCGCCAGAACGAAAAGGACTGGAGTGCAGGTGCATTTTCCGGCCATGCAGATGCGGATTTGCATTCCCGTTACCGTGGATCACACGCGTTACCTGAGGAGAATGCCGAACGCCTGTGAAAGGGAGCGCAGGGAGTCATCAAAATTTTTCTCCTTTGCATGGGTGACACTTTGCGAAATGCAGCTGCCGATATCACGCTTGTCGATACCGTAGGCAACCAGGAATGAGTGCATCGACTCGTCAAGCCGCCCGAGCATGAAATTGCAGTTCGATAAAAGGACCCACGCCTCTGCGTTTTGCGGGTTCGCCCCGGTAAATTTTTCGAGGTACGGTGCAGCTTCCGCGTTCAGACCAAGCCTGCTCAACACCAGTCCTTTCCAGTACCAGACCCTGGTGTTCTCCGGGTCGAGGGACTCGGCCTTTTCAAAGCATGCCAGGGCTTCCTGGTCCGATCCAGCTTCGCAGTGGGCAATACCCATCTGGACCCATGCTGAAATGTATCCCGGGTAGTACTTCAGGGACTGGGTAAAGGAATGGATTGCCTGACCATATTGCCGGCACTTCAGGAGGGCATACCCCCGGTTCACCCACGCACTGATGTATCGTGGCCTGATTGCCACGGCTATTTCGCAGCATTTGAGCTCTTCCTCGTAGAGGCCGAGTTTTCCCAGCGCATGTCCCTTCGCATTCCATGCCTGTGCATACGTGGGGTTGATGAGTATTGCCCGGTCGCAACACTCGATCTTCTCCTCGAAGCGCTGCAGTTTTCCAAGCGCGAACGCCTTGTAGAGCCATGCCTCGACAAGGTTCGGATTGATGGCGAGCGCCCGGTCACATGCCTCGATCTCCTCCTCGTACAGTCCCATTTTGCCGAGCATGAACCCCCTGCCTGCCCATGCAGGGGCATAGAACGGGTTCGCAGAGATGGACCGTTCGATCCAGCGGAGCCCGTCCTCGTGATGCCCACGCCGGGAAAGGCGGACCCCTTCGGCGCAGTACACGCTCGCAGTATCATCGTTGCGGATCTGTACAGAAGTTTCAGGCATCCCGGTCTCACCTTTTTACGTCGCACCAGCGTGGCGTATATTCTTCCACTGTCTGCATTCGTGATAAATCCTCCTTTGGAGGTCAATCGCACCGGTGCGGCTGAATCCGGTTACGGGGGCAAGATTGAACCATTCGCAGACCAAACGGGTGATATGGCCGGGAATTATATCCTGAAGTGTGCCTGTACGGTTGCAGGGTCAGACTCCGGCGGAGGGGCCGGGATCCAGGCTGATTTAAAGACGTTTTGTGCGGCCGGGGTGTACGGGGTGTCGGTTATCACTGCAGTCACGGCCCAGAACACCGGGCAGGTCCTCGGGGTATGGACGGTCCCGCCTGAAATGGTGCGGCTCCAGGTGGAGGCCGTTTTCAGCGAATTCCCTGTCGGGTGCATAAAAAGCGGAATGCTCGGGTCTCCTGACATCATCCGGGCACTTTCCTGCTCTCTCCCTGCGGGTGTGCCGTATGTCATGGACCCGGTGATGATATCCACGAGCGGCTGCGACCTCCTTTCCAGGGATGCGGTGCAGGATTTAATCACGCTCCTCCTGCCGCGTGCAACCGTCATCACGCCGAATATTTTCGAGGCACAGGTCCTTTCAGGGATGGAAAAGATTACGGACCTCGATCTGGCACGGGAAGCAGGGAGTCGGATCCTCGGGCTGGGACCGGAGTACGTGGTCGTGAAGGGCGGGCACCTTGACGGCGATGAGGCGGTCGATGTCCTGATGGGACACGGTATGGAATGGATATGCCGTGGAAAGCGTTATCCCTACGATGTGCACGGTTCTGGCTGCTGTTTTTCCGCGGCGATTACTGCGTTTATCGCATCCGGCGACGACGTCCCGGTTGCATTCCGGAAGGCAAAGGATTTTACGGCAAAGGCAATTGAAGGGGCATTTATCAGCAGGTCAGGATTGCGGATCGTGAATCCCGGTGCGGCACGGGAATAGTGATGGTTCTTTTGATTCGTTTTTTATGATGATTTAGAATCTGTTGAAATTCTTATATCCGTAAAACCTGTCGGATTCATTGTTCTGACAGGAGGGGCTCTCACCCCTCCCTATCTTACCCCTCAAAAGATATCAGCTGGGCAGGGGTTAACAGGGAGCTGATAGAAAAAAGAGCACTGTCCCTATCGCATTATGGGGGGCCTCAACGGCGGGGCATCAGCCCCGGGAGTGTCGGAATTGGGAGTGCGGCAAAAGCAGAATATTGAGTAAGCTGGAACGATGTTAACAGAGCGTATTCAGGAGATAACGACAGGAGGGGTTCCTCCCCTCCCTGACCCTCCCCGCGGGGGATATCCATGGGGCAGGGTTTCCCGGGATTTAAAAATTAAGGTTTTTTACCTTGTTTGTGGCTTTTCCCTGTTGAACATTAATATTTTTGTGCAGATGCCAGGATGCAGGCACTAAAACCGCCGCCAGGACGCCCTTCTGGGGCGGCGGAACATATCCTGCACCGGTTCAAATGGGGAACCTCTTCTATTTCAACCAGCGGCCGCATGGCCCCCCCGGTTCTGAAAGGCAGAGCCCTCGCGATATTTTTAGCGGCGGCGTTTTTTCTATTGGGAAAGAATCGGAGCAATAAAACATAGAAACCCAATCCGGTCCTGATCCAATAAGCTCATGTGGAGGAACCGGTTATTACTTCTTAAAGGTCGGGGCGACCGGAGCGAGGGGTATGAACGTATGTGGTAAGGAAAATAATGTCGGGTCGCATAATGGCAGGTGAAGCATGAAGGATGAGATGTTCCGGAAGGTGACCGATGCGATCGGATGCTCATTTTTTATTTTTAATTCGGCCGGGGAGGTCATGTATACTAACACGGCCGGGGCGGGTATGCTTGACCGTGATGCAGGCCAGATCACCGGCAAACTCCGGGAAGAGATCGACGTTTTGTTTCCGGAACATCAGCTGAGACATATCAGCGATGCGGTCACGGCCGGTGCCGCTCTCACGGTTGAAGAGACCTGGGATGCCGCCGGCATCGTGCAGACAATTGAGAGCACGTACCAGCCTGTCAACCTCCCGACAGACTGCGGTGAATGGATCCTGTGGACGTGGAAAACCCCCTCCACTCCGATAGATTCAGAAAAAATCCTGTTTGATGCACTCGTAATATTCCGGGAGATGAATGCGCTCATCCGCCATGACATCCTCAACCAGCTCACGATCCTGATCGGGTTCCTGCAGTTCTCCGAAGATACGATCGATGATACGAGACTGAGGGAATTTATTAAAAAGGAGATTATCGCCGCAGAGAAACTCCAGCGCCAGATCGAGTTCACCCGCGAGTACCAGGAGATCGCCGGGAACATGCCCTGCTGGAACGATCTCAGCATGGTTCTCAGCGATGCACTCGCAGAAGGGAAAGAGGTGGAGTATGCCGTTGACCAAGGGCTGGAGCAATATGAAGTCTATGCATTTCCTCTCCTGCAAAAGTTAATTGGCGGGATTCTCCGGGACCTCACTTTTTCTCCCCGGAATGTTACCAGGGTCATGGTGGGCCACAGGATATCTGATGGCAACCTTATGATTTCCATCGAAGATAACGGGGAAACCATGTCGCCGGAGAAGAGGGATCTCTTTTTTGAGCGGGACTGGGTTACCGAGCCGGCGAACGGTTTATTCCTCGCACATGAATTTCTGCCGGTCATGGGGTTTTCAATTGCAGAGACAGGGTCTCCGGAAATGGGGGCACGGGTTGAGATAGGTATTCCTGCAGGGTATTTCAGGGTAAAGTGCAACGGGCCATGAGGATACCGGGCCGGGAGAGCCGGATGAACCGGACCGGGATGCTCCGGATGAGCCGGGACCTCTTTTTAAAGAATCAGTGTAACCATTTCCCATCGTTATTGGAATAAAATCTTTTCTGTTCTTTTTCAATCCATTTCAGGCAATTATTTCGCGATAAATATAAAATCAGCGGAAATTTATTGAAAGGACCTGTATAGCCGGCATAATAAATTATAAATAGAACCCGAAGGTATAACGTGGTACAGTGTCTTGTCCGCGTCTGAGCGGGCATTGCTGAAAAACATCAAGGTGTTGACTATGAAGATTATTAACAATGATGAGGCAGTATCACCCGTTATCGGTGTGATCCTGATGGTCGCGATCACCGTCATTCTGGCGGCGGTCATTGCGGCATTCGTGTTTGGACTTGCAGGCTCCACTGGATCTGCAAAGAATGTTGGACTTACTGTTGCTGCAGTGAATACTAGTGCATTCCAGGTGACTGTGCAGGGTGGAACAGATTTACCAACATGTAATAATCTGTCCTGGACGAACGGGA
>JBFYKV010000030.1:0-3322 GCA_041305745.1 Methanoregulaceae archaeon
GCCCCGGAAAACCAAAAAATGAAAATATGTTCCCGCAACCCACGCAGTAAATATTCACGCCCTCGGAAACCCTGCTTCACGAAGGCGTCCCCCTAGATCACTGAGAACTGCGGGATCATCAATTGTCGCAGGGACCGTGTAGCTTTCACCATCTGCAATCTTTTTCATCGTGCTCCGCAGGATCTTGCCTGATCGTGTCTTTGGCAGCCGGTTAATAATTACAACGTTTTTAAACGAGGCGATCGGCCCAATCCGCTGCCTTACCATGCCGATCAGCTCGGCTGAAATCTTTTTGTGATCTCTGGTAACCCCTGACTTGAGTACAACAAATCCAAGCGGTATTTCGCCTTTAATATCATCGGCAACTCCGGCGACTGCACATTCCGCCACATCAGGATGCGATGCGAGGACCTCTTCCATCGCCCCGGTCGAAAGCCGGTGTCCTGCGGTATTTATGATATCATCGGTCCTCCCCATCACCCAGATATAGCCGTCCACGTCAAAGAAACCGGCGTCGCCGGTCAGGTAAAACCCGGGAAATGTCATAAGATAGGTGGAGACGTATTCCCTGTCTTTCTGCCACAGGGTTGTCAGACAGCCGGGCGGCAGGGGCAGTTTTATGACGATATTTCCGGTGGTCCCGGCCGGGACTTCGACTCCTTTTTCGTCAACGATCCTGACATCATACCCCGGCAGGGGTTTGGTGCAGGAACCGGGCCTGACTGGAAACGATTCAATTCCAACCGGGTTTCCTGCAATCGCCCAACCCGTTTCGGTCTGCCACCAGTGGTCAATAACCGGCACCCCCAGTTTTTCCTCTGCCCAGCGGAGGGTATCAGGATCACAGCGTTCTCCGGCAAGAAACAGGGTACGGAGCGATGAGATATCATACTCCCGGACATAGCTCCCCGCAGGGTCTTCCCTTCGTATCGCCCGGAACGCGGTCGGTGCGGTAAAAAGGAGGTTGACCCCGTGTTCTTCGATTAAACGCCAGAATGCTCCGGGGTTTGGGGTCCCCACCGATTTTCCTTCGTAGAGCACCGTGGTGCACCCGTACATCAGCGGACCATAGACAATATAGGAATGCCCCACGACCCACCCGATATCCGAAGCCGCCCAGTAGACATCCCCGGGGCGTGCGCCATACATATTTTTCATGCTCCATTTTAATGCGACGAGATGACCCCCGTTATCCCTGACAACTCCTTTCGGAATACCGGTGGTCCCGGAGGTATAGAGGATGTAAAGTGTATCGGTCGATGCTACCGGCACACATGCAGCCGGTTTTCCCGACCTGATACGGGACCATTCAATATCCCGTTCTTTTGTGAGAGGTGCTTCCTGCTCCTGCCGCTGCACAATGACAGAATAATCAGGAGAGATGCCTGAGAGCATTATTGCCTCGTCGAGAAGCGGTTTATATGAGATTATCCTGTTTACTTCTATACCACATGAAGCGGTTAATATTGCCTTTGGTTGCGCATCCCGTATCCTGCTTGCCAGTTCCTTAGATGCAAATCCACCGAACACCACTGAATGGATCGCCCCGATACGGGCACAGGCAAGCATCCCGATGACCGCTTCGGGAATCATCGGCATGTAGATGATTACCCTGTCACCTTTGCCAATGCCCAGTTCCTGCAGACCTCCGGCGCATCTCTTCACCTCGTCCAGAAGCTCTCCGTAGGAGTATGTCCTGGTCGTCATTGTCACGGGGCTGTCGTATATCAGCGCAACCTGATCACCCCTGCCTGAAATTACGTTGGCATCGAGGGTATGAAAGCAGGTATTCAGAACGCCCCCGGAAAACCACTTATAAAATGGTTCATTGGATGAGTCAAGGACTTTTTCATACTTTTTAATCCAGGTCAGGGTATCTGCATCTTCTGACCAGAATTTTTCCGGGTTGGAAAGCGATTCACGGAAAAAACTTTCATAATTATGCATGGTGCCAAATACTCCCCTATGAAAGAAAGTATTCAGGAGGGTTCATATATTTTTGCAGTTCCGTTTTTTTGCGGGATGATGCAGGGACGATAAAAAAAAGGCTGAATTACGGAGTTATTTGCTTTGCTCAAATAAGGATCCGGCATATAATGTGGCAGAATACGAAGAACAATATGGCAACAAAGCAAATAAACCAGACAGATGGGTTTTTTCCTCGTACTGTTGATTGCCATCGGCCTTGCCATGGATTGTTTTGCTGTTTCTATCGCTGCAGGGACATCCATAACTTCATCAAAACAAAAATTGGCACTCTTAATGGCCTTATTCTTCGGCATCTTCCAGAGCGGTATGCTTATAGCCGGGTGGATCGCAGGAATCTCCTTCTATGAATTTATATCCGGTTTTGATCACTGGATAGCGTTTCTGATTCTTGCCCTCATCGGGGGGAAAATGATTCTTGAGGGGTTGGACGAGGAGAAGGAAAAAAGGCCGGGCTATTATACAAGTATACCGGTGCTGCTTGTATTATCAATTACCACGAGCATCGATGCGCTTGGAGCGGGGCTGAGTTTTGCACTCCTCAACACCGGCATCCTGATGGCTGCGGCAGTAACAGGTGCAGTATCATTTATTTTTTCATATGCAGGGGTGACCTTCGGATCCGGGCTTGCCGGCATTCTTGGAAAAAAGGTCGAAATTATCGGAGGAGTTATCCTGATCCTCATCGGAGTGCAAATTCTGCTCGGACATCTTGTCTTCATATAGTGCACCCACTTTTTTGGACGCGCGTGCTGAAAGATACATTTTCCGAAGAAAAAGTGTTTGATCTACCGTTAAGGAAGAATTTTTATCTGCTGTGCTTCCATTATCCCTCAAGGAAGCGATCGATGATTTTATGACCGGACCCCCGGAACTTCGAAAATTTGTTGCACCGGAACTGGTGTTTGGTGCAGGGGCGCGCCTTTTAGCCGGGCAATATGCACGGAATTACAGCCTTTCAAGGGTTCTCCTCGTTACTGATCCCGGTGTAGAGAATGCCGGGTGGCCAGAGGGGGTTATTGCAGGTCTGAGAGAGGCAGGAGTTGATCATGTTATATTTGACAGGGTCTCTCCCAATCCACGATCAACAGAGGTGATGGAGGGAGCGGGCGAATACAAAAAGTTCTGCAGTGACGGCATTGTGGCCGTCGGAGGGGGCAGCTGTATCGACTGCGCGAAAGGTATCGGTATCGTTGTGTCCAATAATAATCATATTCTCGCATTCGAAGGGGTGGACAGGGTCCATATCCCGATGCCGCCGCTCATATGCATCCCGACAACCGCCGGCTCAGCAGCAGATATTTCCCAGTTTGCAATCATCAGCGACGAATATCGC
>JBFYKV010000031.1:0-4383 GCA_041305745.1 Methanoregulaceae archaeon
TGAGTCCTGCCCTCCGGGCGGTATTGTGGGCCAGTTCAAGAAACCCTGCAACATTTTCAGATTCAGCCGGGCACTGGTTGTGATGGACGGCATGGACACCGTCGAGATATGCATAGAACTCAGGGGAGATGCCGTGGTTGATGGCAGCCCGGAACAGTTCGGAAAGGATAACGGCAGACCTGTTCATGTAGGGGGACTGGAGGTGAAGGACACCTGCAGCCCGCGGGGAGGTACCCTGAAAGGATACTACCTCAAGGTACTTTTCCCAGAACGAATCGTCTGAACCTTTTTTTAACGGGTGGGCGACGAGAATGGATTCCGGGGTCTTCATCCGGAGTGCCTCGACGGAATGTCCCCTCAGCTTCAGTTCCTTTTGATCACAGACACACCTGACCGGTGAGAGGCGGAAGAGCACTTCCCAGAACGGCAGCGTTCTCCTGTCGACCAGGCTGTGACACGCGTCACCCGAGATAAAGAAGAAAAAGGGGGGGGTATTGGTAACGGGCTTATGATGGAGGCTTTCGGGGTGGAGGCGTGTACAGTAGTACTTCAGGATTTCAACCATCCAGCCGAGCCGTTCGTTGCTTAATGGTTCCATCGTCAGGAATATGGAACCGTCACATGTCCCGTTGTTCATACCTCCCGTTTCCTCCTGCTATCCTTTAATGGGCACTGATCCTGTCCATTAAAAGGAATAAACGTTATTATCCGGGTGGACAGAAAGGAGAATGTCCCGTTCTCTCCCTTGAGGAATTGCAAAGGTGTCATGTCACCGGTTTATTTGTGGCACTTGGACAGGGCCTGATCTCGTAATCAACCGGAATTCGAAAAACCGCGATTCCGGCATGCATATTTAGAGTTCCCGCTCCACCCTGCCGACAGATCCGACATAAAGCGGCCATTGTGTTTCGGGATCGAGCCCTGCGAGCTGTATCATCAGTTCGTCATGGAACAGGTCTGTTGAGAAGACCTCGCACCCGAAACAGGATGCAGCATAAATAAGTGCCTGGCAGATGTGGCCGGCCTCGATAAAGACACTTCGATAGCCCCGGTTTCCAAGCGCCCATACCGACCGGTAAGGGACAGCCACCCAGAGGAAGGTCACCGCTGCACGGGTCACCACCTTGAAGTTCATGCTGGCAGTGCCCATTGCGAACGGGAGGTCAGAGTCTTCCCGTATCAGGAAAATGCTGTGGCTTGCGGGAATATAACGATAGAGCCCGGTTGGGAGATCTTCTACTTCGCCAGCGACGAAATATGTCTCAATCGGGTGGCGTGAACCACTCGAAGGGACGTTCCGGGAGGTTACATGGTCTGCAGCAAGTTTTTTTCGTTCGCCCTGTGTGCACCAGAGGAGGTATGAGAGTTCCTTTAACGTAATGGAAGACCGTGAAAAGAATCCGACAGGTCTCCATTTTTCAACCGCTTCCTTTACCGTGATCTCAGGGACCCTGACCCGGGACGGGACAGGGAGTTTAATTACTTTTGCCCCGTCAGGGACCGGGAGGGAGGCCGGGGGTTCCGGGATCCGCCTGATGAGATCGACGGTGGAAAAGTCAGGATATCGTGTCTTGGATATGAATTCATTGCCAGGTGTCGTCATGAGAGTATCTCCATAAAATGGGTGGTTCTATAGGAAAAGAAAAAACCGGAATGTGAAGGGGTAGGAAAAAGTGAAGTGAGTGGGGGGATCATTGTGCCTTTACATACAGGTTGGCATAGATCTCGTTTCCCTTGCTCTTCGAGTGGCGTTCGCCAAGGTCGCCGATGTAATGGTCAAAATTCGCCTTTATACCGTCAACCTCTTTTTCCACCCGGTTTACTTTCTTAAAGCCCGGGAGCATGTCCCTGATCTTGCCGAGAACGTAGATATCTCCTTTCACCATCTGGCCTCCGACTCGGCCCTGCACGTCACCCTTGATGATGACGTTGCCTCCTTCACCATGTGTTGAGACATGGATGAATGCATTCTTTTCGATGATGATGGTCCCGCCGAGGATAAACGTTCCGATATCATTTCCGGCACTCCCGCGAATGCGGATGGTTCCTCCACGCATGCCACGCCAGTCGCCACGGTAGGCGCACCCGACGTAATTTTCAGCATTTCCATCAATGAGGATGTCGCCGCCTTCCATGGCAATACCGCAGAATGAATGGACATTTCCCTTCACGTAGATGGATCCGCCCTTCATCCAGCCGCCGACATACATGTCAGCGTTCCCGTCGACGGTGATGGACCCGGCAGTCATTTTGTTCCCGATGTACTTTACACGAGAGCAGTCGCCTGCGATATGGATCTCTGTCTCTGCAGCGGTCTTACCGGCATTCCCTGATACATCAAAGTAATCACCGAGTTTTACATGGGTTTTTCCTTCACGTGCTTCCAGGTCGGCTATCTCTGCGGCAGTTTTCCCTGCAAATGCATCAGGTGTAATATTATAGCATTCCAGGAAGAGCTCCGGGGTTTTATAGGGTTTTAACGTAACTGTTGCCATAGTCGCACCTCAGGCCTCCACGTCCACATCGATAACAAGCGGGTGAGGGGCAAGGTAGTCCTTAACCGAATAATTCTCGATTCCGACGGTGTAGTCCTTTAAGAACTTGTCGTGAATATCACGCATTACCTGTGGGTTTTCCTTCATCTTTGGATTGACCCAGATAGTTCTCTTGTTGGCATGGTCTGTGATGTCACCATCCTTTACAACGATCCGGCCTGCCTTGACAAACCAGAGCGCCCGCAGGAATGCCTCTTCAATCTTTTCGGGATCTGCCGGGAGTTTCTTGTAATCGAGGTCAAAGACGGCCACATCGGCGTCCATACCTGGTGCAAGGCCGCCATACATGTGAGAAAGCCCGAGCGCCTTTGCCGGACCGCTCCTTGTCATCTGTGCGATCTCGTAGAGTGTCAGTTCGCGGTCCATCGTGTGCAGGTCGGTCGCGTCAATGACCTTGCTGCTCCACTTGAAGGATGCGAGGGTCTCCTCACGGGCCTTTTTGCTCATCAGCCACTTGATGACACGCGGGTAGCGGATAAAGGGTCCTGCATTCGGGTGGTCAGTGGTGATGAAGGTCCTCATATGGTCCTTTGCATAAAGTCCGAGTTCAAGGCCGATCGCCCACTGGATGCCGCAGACCTTGATGTTTTTGTCATAAACGTATGGGACGACACCAGCAGCTGTTTCGAGTTCGACATCGGTATTTGCCCATTTTAAGTGATTGAGTGCATTTAAGTGGTGCTCGAAGGGCCCGTCTGCTGTCATGGTGGTGGTCTCGTCCAGTGTCACGCAGCCAAGGTCAACGGTGATGTTCTTCTGCTTGTTGACGTAATCCATTACATCTTTCGCCTTTGTCTCAAAGTTTGCCCAGGAATCCCCGCCATACGAGTGGAACTGGATGTGGGTCGAATGAATGACCTGTTCACGGCCGAACTTGTTCTTTGCCTTGAATCCCTCGGCCAGTTTCAGCGAGTCAAGGGTAATTTTGTAGTTGCCCGGGTTTCCGAGATCGTTCTGGTGCAGGTGGATAGAGTGCGGGAGTCCGAGGTACTCGTTGGTCTTGATCAGGCCGGTGATGATCTCTGATGGCGTGATGTCAAAGTAGGGTACCGGATCGTCGAGTGAGAGACAGTTAAGTCCCCATGCCCAGGCAGCAGTACCGCCGGGGTTGACGAGTTTTACCCCGTACCCCTTGGTGGCGGTAAGGAGCCATGCCGTATATGCTGCACTGTTTTCAATCTCCCCGTTCTTGAGGTATTCAAGTACAAACCAGTTGTTTGCAAAGACCGGCAGGGCTGCCTGGTCGATGATCGGGGTATCGTGTATCTCCTCGTGCACGTGGGGTGAGTGGAGCGGGGGCATTGCTGCCTCCATTACAAACCCGTAGCCCATCCGTGCGTAGTCGTACCCTGTCTTGAAAGTGCTGGGGACTGAAAATCCCATTTCCATGCGGTAATTCTTCTGGGCCATCGGGCTCTTGAAGAGCTTGTCTTCGGGCCGCATCAGGCGGCCGACATTGACCTTCGGACCGGCAACGTGGGCGTGGATGTCCACACCGCCCGGCATGACGACCTTTCCCTTCGCATCGATGACCTTTGCACCGGAACTGACTCTCTCTACTATTTTTCCGTCCTTTATAGCAATATCTTTCACGTCACCGTCAATTTTTTGAGAAGGGTCGACGAGATACCCGTTTTTGATGATTATTTCGGCCATAGTTAATGCTCCGCCTGTGTTGGTGCCGTTGCATGCCCTTTGGAAAGGATCCAGGTCGGCTCGGTTTCTGTCAGTTCACACATACGCTCATAGACGCGGTCGAAGAGTTCCTCGTCACTTGGCACACCTTCAGGGCCGTCAATGACCTTCTTGAACTGGATTGGAACGTTGT
>JBFYKV010000032.1:0-41946 GCA_041305745.1 Methanoregulaceae archaeon
GGCAAAACTCGACTGGCAGATCATGGCCGACATCGCGGCAAAAATGGGATACGGGAAACAGTTTGCATGGAAGAGTGCCGAGGAGATCTTTACCGAGATGGCAAAACTCACCCCCTCGTACGCAGGTATGAACTATGCACGGTTAAACAAGCCCGAGGCCCTCCACTGGCCCTGCCCGGCTGCCGACCACGCAGGAACTCCGATCCTGCACAAGGAGAAGTTTGCACACCCCGACGGACTCGGTCAGTTCTTCGGTGTCGCGTACAAGCCGCCGGCGGAAGTGCCCGATGCCGAGTACCCGTTCATCCTCACAACCGGCCGCTGCCTGTGGCACTGGCACACCGGTACCATGACCCGCCGGTCCGAGTCCCTCGAGGCCGAGGAGCCTACCGGATGGATCGAGATCAACACCGAGGACGCAAAAGCACTCGGGATCAAGGACAAAGAGATGGTAAAGGCCACATCCCGGCGTGGAACGATCAATGTCCCTGCCAGGGTCACCCCGGATATCATGAAAGGCGTGATGTTCATGCCGTTCCACTTCAAGGAGTGTGCGGCAAACTTCCTTACCAACAATGCGCTTGACCCGATAGCCAAGATCCCGGAGTTCAAGGCCTGTTCTGTGAAGGTCGAGAAGATTGCGGAGGCGAAATAAATGTCACTCTTTGGCGGAAAACCCGGCGTAAAGAAGGGGGACATGTTCTACACATGGACCAATGACAAGGATATTGCGAAAAAGGCCGAATGCGGTGGTGCGGTAACCAGCCTGCTTAAATACGCACTCGAGAACAAGATGGTTGATGCGGTCCTGGCAGTGAAAAGAGGCCAGGATGTGTATGATGCGGTGCCTGTACTCATAACCGATCCAAAGCAGCTCAAGGACACAGCAGGTTCGCTCCACTGCGGATCACTGCTTCTGGCGAACCCCGCGGTGAAGATTCTCGAGAAGTCAAAAGGGATGAAACTCGGGATGACCGTAAAAGGCTGCGATGTAATGGCTCTCCATGAGTACGCGAAGCGGAAAAAGATCGACC
Source organism: Methanoregulaceae archaeon (assembly GCA_041305745.1). GTDB lineage: Archaea > Halobacteriota > Methanomicrobia > Methanomicrobiales > Methanospirillaceae > UBA467. The sequence continues at coordinate 1,035 of JBFYKV010000032.1, forward strand.
TCTCCAACCTCCTCCTCATCGGGGTCAACTGTGGTGGCACGGTGAGCCCGGTCATGGCCCGGAAGATGATCAGGGAGAAGTTCGGGGTGGACCCGGACACCGTCCACAAGGAGGAGATCGACAAGGGCCAGTTCATCATCGAGTATGAGGGCGGCCACAAAGGTATCAAGATCGACGAGCTGGAGGACGAGGGCTTTGGCCGGCGGACCAACTGCCGGCGCTGTCTCTACAAGGTCCCACGCCAGGCCGACCTCGCCTGCGGGAACTGGGGAGTCATCGGTGACAAGGCAGGGAAAGCCACCTTTGTCGAGGTCTGCAGCGACAAGGGAGCAGATCTCCTCTCCAGGGCCATGAAGGACAACGCCGTGAGCACGCAGGCTCCGGACCCGAAAGGGCTGGAGATGCGCGGAAAAGTCGAGGGAGCGATGATCAAGCTCGGCGAGAAGTGGCGGAAGAGAGACTTTGAAGCACTCTCGAAAGACCTCTGGGGCTCGATCCAGAAGGAGACATCCCGGTGCATCAAGTGTTACTCCTGTATCGAGAACTGCCCGGTCTGCTACCCGGCTGCCAAGACGCTCAAGGGTAAGCAGTACATGGTCAAACCCGGCGAAGTCCCGCCGAACCCCATGTTCCACATGCGCAGGTTTGCACACATCTCCGACTCCTGCGTCAACTGCGGGCAGTGCGAGGAGCTCTGCGCCATGGACATCCCGCTGGCAAAGTTCTCACATGCCATCAGGGTCGAGGGAGATGCTGCTTTCGAACCAAAACTGGGGAAGTCTGACTATTCTAACTAATCCCTTTTTTCACCATATCTCTAAGATTCATGCTGGTCAGACCGAAGATGTTCCGTACTTAAAACCCTTTTATAATCCTTTTTGAATAAAGACCGGGCATCCGGTGTGATCCGGTAAATTATATAGTTCCCCTGCTGCTCCCCCTCTATCAGGCCAGTCTTTTTCAGGATATTTAAGTGGTAGGAAAGCTTTGAATCCGCGATGTTTACAACTGCCTTTATGACGCAGACGCACAGGGGGCGGGGCTCCAGCAGGAAGAGAATTTTTAGCCGGACGATATCTGCGCACGCCTGGTACCAGTCACGCATCAGTTCGAGGTCCTTATCTCCGGGAAGCTCACTGATAATCCCCTCGATCCCACCGCATGAACAGAGAGAATCAGCAATCTCCTGTGGGATTGAAAGATCATCGATATCTTTCCGGTTCATTCCGGAACGGGTGGAGAATTCTGCCATTTCAAATAAATATAAAATATCCTGATTACTTAATCGTTCTCCCGGTACCCCGGGAATATTCAAAAGTAAAAACTGTAACCGGAGATAGTTTAATCTTCAATAACATTTCAATAATATTTGAAATACTTTCGGGGCTCACTGGCATGCATGAAAAAGAATTGGCAGGAGATATTTTGGTGGAATGGATGGAATTCAATAAGTATCCTCGCATAAAGGGCTACAAACAAAGTGAGGGTGACGATGACTGACCCCATCCTCGGATCACTTCTCCTCGGCTGGGAGACCCTTGCAGGATATCTTCAGGAACATGTCCTTACCTGCCTGGTCCCTGCGTTCTTCATCGCCGGGGCGATTGCCACCTTCATCAAGAAAGAGGCCATTCTAAAATATTTCAGCCCTGACTCTCCGAAGTCAGTCGCCTACGGGCTGGCATCGGTCTCGGGGACCGTGCTTGCGGTATGCTCCTGTACTATCCTCCCCATGTTTGCCGGTCTCTTCAAGCGGGGGAGCGGGATCGGGCCGGCAACCACCTTCCTGTACGCAGGGCCGGCCATAAACATCCTCGCTATCATCTATACTGCAAAAGTGCTTGGCTTTGACCTCGGTATCGCCCGGGCGGCCTTTGCGATCGTCATGTCCATTGCAATCGGGCTGATAATGGCGATTCTCTTCCGGTCCCACGATACCGAGACAAAGAAGAAGATGGCACTCATGCCGTCGGTCCCTGTCGCGGAAAAGGCAGAGCGACCCCGCTGGGTTGTCCCGCTCTTCTTCGCCCTCATGGTCGGCATCCTGATCACAGGGACAGCACAGCTCGACTGGATGATCAAGTTTCCCCTCATTTACGCCATGACCCTCGTGACCGCATACCTCCTGATCTATTTCTTCGAGAGGGACGAGGTGACCGAATGGGGCTATGAGACCTGGGACCTGACCAAAAAGATCTTTCCGATCCTGATCATCGGGACGTTCTTCCTCGGGATGCTTGCCTTCTTCCTCCCGCCAGAGACGTTCCGCCCGTTCTTCGGAACAAATACCCTGCTCTCCACGCTCCTTGCAGCCATCGTGGGGACAATCCTGTACATGCCGACCCTCCTTGAGGTGCCAGTTATCGGGACCACCTTCGGCTACACGAGTGGCGTGATGGCAGGGGGACCGGCACTCTCCCTCCTCCTCTCGGGCCCGAGTGTCAGTCTCCCCTCGCTCCTCGTCCTCTCCCGCATCATGGGGGCAAAAAAGACTGTTATGTACGCGATACTGGTCATTATCTTCTCGGCCCTTGCAGGATTTGTCTATGGGCTGTTCCTTGGGTGAGGTAAACGGATACCATGAAGGAGAGAATACCCTGTTGTGAGGCAGAGGCGATGCGGAAGATCCGGCAGATGGAGGTCGGACGCATCATCGTTCGGTCTCGCAATGCTCGACAATATCATTGACGAGGTGCAGGGGCTGCAGCTTGCGTCGGGAGATGCAATCGCAGAAGGACTCCTGAAACGTATTAAGATCTATAATTATGTCCCGAAAGCGGCGGAAACGACATGCCGCACAGCCCTGCTGCGGGAGTATGAAAAAAAGGTGATATCATGAAGATTGAGATCCTGGGGACAGGATGCATGAAATGCAAACGACTGGCAAAGAACGCAGAACAAGCCGTTGCCGAACTTAAAATAAATGCGGATATCCAGAAGATCGAAGACATCACTGCGATCATGGACAGGGGAATTATGCTCACACCTGCGATGATGGTCGACGGGGAGCTGAAAGTATCGGGCCGGGTTGCAGATGTTGCCGAGATAAAGCGGATCCTGACCGGAGGTACCTGAAATGGCCGGCACTCCCACCTGCACATGCGGACAGAACGAGAAGAAACGGCTCATCTTTCCCTGCGCAGGACAGGCAAACACCGGGCAGATCACAAACCTTGCGGCAATCCAGTTAACGGAGGAGGGATTCGGGAGCATCGCCTGCGTTGCCCTGCTTGCGATCGGGTCCGAAGGACTTGTCACAAGTGCAAAGAGGGTGGACGAAGTCGTAATCCTTGACGGCTGCCCGATGATATGTGCAAAAAAGATTGCAGATGCGCAGGGCGTGCCGGTGGCACAGCACCTCGTCGTGACCGACCGTGGCATCACCAAGGGCCCTTCGAAGTCCTATAGTGATGATGACATCGAGAAAATTGTCTCGGCCGCCTGGGCCGGAGTGGGTTTGAAAGACGAAATAAAGTCAGGTGAGAAGAAAAACGGTCCGGACACCGGCTGAGGGTGCGATTGCGTCGGACGCTGCTGAATAACGGGGCGGGAAGATGACGAACGTGCTTGATGTCGAATGGAGACATGTAGGAGAGAACGTTGATTCGACCTGTGAGCGTTGTGCGGCGACCGGCCGGACCCTGCAGGAGGTCATCGATGAGATCCGGCCGATGCTCTCGGCACGGAGGATCCGAATCAGGGTCAAAGAGACCGTCCTCCCCCATGACCGGATTGAAGAGTCCAACATCATCCTTTTCAACGGGATTCCAATCGAAGACCACATTGAAGAAGTGAGCGTCGGCCTGACCCCGTGTGTCTCATGTTCCTGTATGACCGGCACCGACGTCGGGTGCCGGGCCCTTGTGTGCGGCGACCGGACCTACGTGGATGTGCCTGCCGAGATCATCCGGCGGGCTGCGCTGAAAGCGGTGGGATTAGAACAGGATCCCGCCTGATTATGTTCGGGAATCCTCTTCATGTTCCGGGTTGCCAAGATGGAATCGCCGGAAATAAAGGCCATTATTTTGTGATAAGAATTATTATTCTCCGTAAATCTGCCCGCAATGCTTAAGGGGGATTATTGCTGGTATAGCCGCCAGGGACCTACTCTCCCGCCTTTTTTTGCCGGTAACGATACAATGCATACGCACCCAGCAATGTGCAGATCGCCCCTGCTGCCACGGCAATGCCCAGCGTGAGGTTCACAAGTATCAGTTCCTTAATCGCTTCGGCGCCCAGTGCGATGAGGGCACATCCTGTAAGGGCACCGATACTGATGGCGAGAAGGACCCTGCCCGGGGAAAGCCCGATCATCCGTCCGACGAGCGTTGCCCCGATCCCGCCGCTGCCCTGGAGCGGGAACATCACGAAGAGAACGACCCCGATAAAATAATAATGTTCAAGCCATGGCCTTTTTCTGAAGAACTGCTCTCCGTTTGCGATAAACGTCTTTATCCAGCCCCCAAGTAACGGGATCTTCAGTGCGACGCTGAAGTTGAGCGCCATAAACAACCCTGCGATAATATCAAGGAGGGCTATTGAAAAGGCTATCAGCCACCAGGGAAACCCAAGGGCAATCCCGAGCGGGATAACCGTTTCTTTTCCGGCAGGGGGAATCACATATGCGAGCATGAGTCCGCCGAGAATGAGCCACTGGTCATAGCCGACAAAGAAAAAGAGGCAAATATAATAAAGGACCGCTATCGCCGGAGGTATGACAATCCTGATGATGCGTTCCGGCAGGTGAACCGGCCGGTCGTGGTCAGGCTGGAAGAGTGCGGTGGCGACTGGCGGAAGGACCATAATTCAGTGCATGAAGATCTGACAATCAACAGGCAAATGCTTTGTGATATTCCTGAAAAATGCCGGGTATTCAGCAGGCGACCGGATGTGTAAGTGCATCGAATGTACCGGGATGGTCCGGCACTCAATTTATTTTTCCGGTCTTCGCTCCTCGTTTTTCCAATATAGCGACGGTAAAAAATTAAAGGACGATGAAAGACGGTTCCCGGATCGTCATCAGCCTTTGATGATCTGCAGGATCATCTGGTGGAGCTCCCTGAAAAGAAACGGCTTTTGTATGACCCCTTTGAATCCATAGGTTTTGAAATCTGCCATCACAGGATCGTTGTAGTATCCGCTTGAGACAACTGCCTTCAGTTCAGGGTCAATTTCCAGAAGCCTGGTGATGGCCTCTCTGCCCCCCATTCCTCCCGGGACTGTCAGGTCAATGATGGCGACATCAAAACGTCTCCCCTGGTCCCGTTCCTCCTGGCAGCGGGTAATCGCTTCCATGCCATCCTTTGCGGTGACTACTTCGTATCCCTTCATAACAAACATTTCTGACAACAGACTTCGGATACCCTCTTCGTCGTCCATAACCAGAATACGTCCTTTCACCGGATCATCCCTGATTCCCGCATCATTTACCTGGTCTTCTTCGGCTGAACCGGATTCAGGTTCCATAGTTGCAGGGAGGAATATGGTAAACGTCGCACCGGCCATTGCTTCGGATTCCATGAAGATGTGTCCACCGTGCTTCATGATAATAGAAAATGAGGTCGCAAGACCAAGTCCTCCACCCGTTGTCTTGGTTGTGAAAAACGGTTCGAATATGCGTGCAGCGACGTCTGGCGGAATCCCTTTGCCATGATCGGTGACTGCTATTGCCACATATTTTCCGGCAGGGAGCGGCGGGCGATCACGCTCTGAAAGGACGTTATTTTTCACTGAAACATCCACCCTTCCTCCATCAGGCATTGCCTGTATGGCGTTGAGAACAAGATTGGTTATCACCTGGCTGATCTGGTTCGTATCTGCGGATACCGCCATGATATCGGAATCCGATGTAAACCTGCAGCGAACATTTGAACCCCTGCAGACGAATTCTGTGGTCTCCCTGACGATATTGGTAATGTTTGCAATTTTCCTTATCGGGGCTCCGCCGCGTGAAAATGTGAGGAGCTGCCGGGTGAGTGAACGTGCCCTGAGCACTTCCTGTTCAAGTTCGGCGATCCGTGGAGAGAAGTGAGATTCCTTTCCGATTTCAAGTTCGAGCAACTCAATATTTCCAAGAATGGTAAGCAGCAGGTTGTTAAAATCGTGTGCAATGCCACCGGCAAGGAGACCGACGGCCTCCATCCGTTCTGCTTTCTGCAGTTCCTGCTGGGCTTCGATAAGTGAGTCTGTCCTCTGCCTGACCATCTCTTCAAGATGATCACGGTAGACCTGGTTTTCTTCGCGGGCTTTTTGTTCTGCGGTAACATCCCTGCCGACAAACTGGTATTCAATGACCGTTCCCTCCGGATCGCATATGGCCCGGATGGTCCAGTCAAGCCAGAAGTCTTTATTCCAGTAAGTAAATTTAATTTTACCTGATCTAATCTGGTTTTCAACCGACAATTCCTTAAGCAGCGTCCGCATCCTGTTCCACGGGATATCGTGCGTGGGGATATCAAATATTGAAAAGTCCTGTTTATCGTCGGATCCCGGCGCAAACTCGCGCCTGAACGCAGGATTCATGAAGGTGACCCGGCCGTCCTTATTGAACCTGCAGATAAATTCGGTCTGGTCCTCGACAATACTGCGGTAGCGTGACTGGATGGTTGATAAATTGTCGAGCATGAGGTTAATTGCCGTTCCAAGGTGGGTGAGTTCATCATCTCCCGTGAGAGGTGTGATTCTTGCATTCCCGCCTTTATTCTCGACTTCACGTATCCCTGATATGATTGTGCTGATTCGGGAGAGAACGGTCCTGTCAATGATAACCAGGCCCAGTACGCCAAAAACCAGGCCTGTGAACAACAGAATAAACAAAAAGGATGTTATTGTTGCCGTTCCGCTCTGGTATATGATTCTCGGTTCAGAAATCGCAAGAATAAAAGAACTTTTATCTGCTCCAATCTCGCTAACGGGTGCATACCCGTTTATCAGGCTCTGGTTCTGCGCCTGTAAAATATAGGGATTCCCCGTGCCGAACCCAGCCATCAGCGATGAAAGATACGGACTGGTGCTGATATCACCAGGTCCGAGAAGTGTCACATCAACACCTGTGGATTCGGAGATATGCGATGCATGCTCTTCATCGAAATACCTTCCCATAAACATCGTCCCTGCAACCGGACCCTCCCCGATGCTGGTAAGAACCGGCCTTGCCGCAAGGAGCAGCGGTTGACCTTCAAATGAATAAAAGCCGTTTTCGGTGGAAGTGCTGTCCGGCGAATCAAACCGGAAAAGGTACAATTCACTGTTCAGCTTCCCGGTGAGTGCCGGGGGAACAGGTTCAGTCAGCCCCGTACTCCGGTTATATGCCTCCCCGTACACCAGCTTCCCGGAGGTATCATAGATAATGACAACATCGAGGTCAAGATTTTCATATGTGCCGGCAAAAAGGTTGTTCGGGATATAATCGGGATTGTTTCCGTTGAGGAATAAATAGGTGTCATCCCAGATTGCCCAGTCGGCAAGGGTCGAATCGAGATTGGACATATCGTCTGCAATTGCGTATTCTACCCGGAAGAGATCCCCTTTCACTTCATCCGATTCAATGGCAACAAAGCTCTTTTCCAGGGTATTTGATGAGTATATTATAAAAGAACCGAGTATTATTGCGAGATAGATGGCAATGAAAATAAGCGTTTTCTTCCTCAGGTTCATTGTGTCCCAGACTGAGTATGGTGCTGATCGGAATTTACAGTTATGATCAGGGAACCTGAACCGTATGCATGCCCGGTCTGCCAGTGAACTACCTTACGATTCATTTTATACACGCGGGGCAGATAGTGGTCAAAAGGAGAAGGTGAAGAAGCATGGTTGATCCCCTCCCGGTATCAGAGTTACGCAACATTTTCGACGAAAAAAAGTTTGATTGTAAAACAACGAAAGAACTCATCCCCGGAAACGAGATAATCGGGCAGGAACGGGCCCTGCGGGCACTTACCTTTGGCCTGAACATACAGGAAGACGGGTTCAATGTCTATGTCTCCGGGATATACGGGACCGGCAGGGAATCTGCGGTGTCCATGTTTCTTGAGCAGCTCGCCGCAACGAAGAGCCGTGGCAATGACTGGATTTATGTAAATAACTTCCAGGACGCGTACGAGCCGAACGCGATACGACTCCCGCCCGGGATGGGAGTAGCATTTAAAAATGATATGGCTTCGTTTATCGAAGACGCAAAACGGGTCATCCCCAGGGTCTTCGAAAGCGATGACTATGCAAACCGGAGGGATACCGCCATACGGTCCATTGAACAGCAGAAGGGGGAGATAATCGCAAGGATCAATGTAGTCGCCCAGCAAAAAGGTTTTTTAATCCAGGCATCCCCCGAAGGACTGCTCATTATACCGGTGAAAGACGGCAAACCGGTACCACCCGAAATATTCCAGACACTGCCGGAGGAGGAGCAGATCGCATTCCAGCAGAAGAGGGAGGAATTATCAACTGAAATGCGAAACACGTTCCGCCAGCTCCGTGAACTTGACCAGAAGGCAGGGGAAGAGACCGGGGCACTGAACAGGGATGTTGCACTGAATGCAATCGGTCACAGGGTCGCCGCTTTGAAAGACAAATACTCGGGGATTGATGAGATTGAAGAGTACCTTGACACCGTCCAGAAAGATATCATCAACAACCTTCCGCAATTCATGGACGACGGTACCACGCCGCATCCTGACCAACCCCAGCACCCTCTTTTAATGCAGCTCCTTTTCCGCAAGTACGAGGTGAATGACGTTGTTGACAATTCAGGTCACGAGGGTGCCCCCGTCGTTTTCGAACAGAACCCGACGTACCAGAACCTCTTCGGAAAGGTCGAAAAGGAAGTGCAGTATGGTGTTGTTTCAACTGATTTTTCCATGATCAGGTCAGGATCGATCCACAAGGCGAACGGGGGATATCTTGTAATGATGGTCGAGGACCTTTTCCGTAATCCGTTTTCATGGGACGGGATCAAGACCGCCCTGAAGACATCGAAAGTGACTGTTGAAGACCCGGGTGAACGGGCAGGTTTTATCACCGCGAAGGGAATCAAGCCTGAGCCAATCACGCTGAATGTCAAGGTGGTATTAATCGGAACCCCTGCCATCTACCAAATCCTCCACACAGGGGACCCAGACTTTTCAGAGCTCTTCAAGGTCAGGGCAGATTTTGACACCACCATGGACCGTAATGATGACAATGTCAAAAAATATGCGGTATTTATCTGCAGTCTCTGTGAACATCACAAGCTCCGGCACCTCGATGCATCTGCTGTTGCACGGGTCATCGAGTACAGCTCCCGTCTTGCTGAAGACAGGGAGAAACTGACCACCCGCTTCGCCTTTGTTGCCGATATTATCAGGGAAGGCAATTACTATGCCGGCCTTGATAAAGCACCTCTTATTACGGGTAATTACATCGAAAAGGCCATCGAGGAGAAATTTTATCGTTCCAGCCTGGTACAGGAGAAGATCAGGGAGTATATCGAACGGGGAGTCCTCCTTATCGATACCGAAGGGGAAACGGTCGGCCAGGTGAACGGACTTTCAGTAATGAGCCTTGGTGATTTTGAATTCGGACAACCATCCCGCGTGACGGCGAGCATTGGTCTCGGCCGTGGCGGTATCATGGACATCGAGCGGGAAGCAGCGCTCGGAGGTCCGATACACACCAAGGGCGTGATGATCCTCGGCGGATACCTCAACCAGAAATATGCACGGGAAAAGCCGCTCAGTCTTTCGGCACGTCTTGTATTTGAGCAGAGTTACGGGGGTGTCGATGGCGACAGCGCCTCAAGTACCGAGTTGTATGCCCTTTTGTCAGTCCTTTCGGGTCTGCCCATTAACCAGGCGCTCGCCGTTACCGGTTCGGTAAACCAGAACGGAGAAGTCCAGGCAATCGGCGGGGTGAATCAAAAACTTGAAGGATTTTTTGAAATCTGCAAGGCACGGGGACTTACCGGGAAACAGGGGGCCATGATTCCGGCAAGCAATGTCCAGAACCTCGTGCTCAAGGATGAGATCCTGGATGCCGCAGAGAAGGGTCTCTTCCGGATTTACCCGGTAAAGACCATTGACGAGGGAATTGAGATACTTACCGGCGTAAAGGCAGGAAAACGCGGCCCTGATGGTTCATTTGAGAAAGGTAGCGTGAACGAGCGTGTCGATACCCGCTTAAAAGAAATGGCGGAAAAATTCAGGGAATTCCAGATATATCCTGAATAATAATTCTTTTTTAGCACTGCTGAAATCCTCATATCGATAAGACCTGCTGGGTTCATTTTTCTGACAGAGGGGTCACACCCTTACCTGTCCCACCCCGCTGAAGGATTGTCTCCGGGCAGGGTTGATACGTGACCCCTGGTACATTTAAAGTCATTGGGCACGGTCCCGTCGCATTGCGGGGGCTTTACGCATACGACCAGCACAACAGTCCATGGTGTGTCGGAAGATGGATGCGGAAAAAAAGACCTTTGAGAGAAATGGGGAATTCAGGAGAGCGTTCTTATTATTAAATAATGTGAGAACCCCGGAATTTTATTGGAACAAGATATTATCTGGAAAATTGTAGGAGATTGTTCAGATTGACCCCGGTTATGTGAAAACAAATCCTTGTTCCTGTTTTTCCAATGAAGAGCCAATGGAAAAGAGAGATTTGACGGTATCCCCGGCACAGGGGCAGCCCGGCGGATTTGATTGTGAAAAGGTTGAACTGGCATTGTGCCCTGTGCAGGACCTGACGATGACAGTAATCCTGGCATGGATATTGTAATTTAATCCCCCCGACTGTCTCCAGGTACAGAATTATCATCTTTTACGTTCTTTTTAGGTACAGGTGTGAACAATGGCGATTGACTGGTACATGGATTTTGTAGATACCTCCTATTCACCTGCAGATGACGAACTGATCTGCCTGTATTATTTCGAACCTGAAGCAGGGATCAGCAGGGAAGAGGCGGTCGGCAGAATTGCATCAGAAAGTTCAACCGGGACCTGGACCACGCTCTTTACCCTTCCCCCCAGGATGAAAGATCTCCAGGCGACTGCGTTTGAAATTGAAGACAATTATGTCAGGATTGCATACCCGCTTGCACTCTGGGAAGAGGGAAATGCAGCCCAGCTTTTGAGCGGAATTGCAGGGAACATATTCGGCATGAAGGCATTGAAAAACCTGCGTCTGATCGATGCAACGCTACCCGCAGGGTATATCCGTCATTTTAAAGGTCCGCATTTCGGCATGGATGGCATCAGGAAGATGATGAATGTTCATGGCCGGCCCCTTACCGGTGCGGTTCCAAAGCCAAAGATAGGATTCAGTGCAAAAGAACATGCAGAAATTGGTTTTGAGACCTGGATGGGGGGTTTTGATTTCGTCAAGGATGACGAGAATCTTACCTCAGCATCATTCAACCGGTTCGATGACCGGGTCAGGGACATGACAAAAAAGCGCGATGAAGCGGAAAAAATCACCGGCGATAAAAAATCGGCATTCATCAACATCACTGCAGAAACGGAGGTCATGAAAAAAAGGGCAGACCTGCTTGCAGAGTATGGCTGGAATTATGCCATGATCGACGTGGTTGTGGCAGGGACTGCAGCAGTCTCGACCCTCCGTGATTACTGCTCTGACCTCGGCCTTGCAATTCACGCTCACCGGGCGATGCATGCCGCATTTGACCGGAACCCCAGCCATGGAATAACGATGCAGTTCCTCGCAAAGATAATGCGTCTTATCGGTGTCAGCCAGATCCATACCGGGACCGCGGTGGGCAAGCTCTCCGGGACTGCAAAAGAATCTTCCCTGCTTGCAGACCTTCTTCGCGAAAAGAAAACAAACGGGTCAGGCAGGATGCTCCTTGACCAGGACTGGGGGCATATTAAAAGTGCTTTCCCGGTATCGTCCGGCGGTCTTCATCCAGGGCTTGTCCCAGATGTACTGGATATTTATGGCATTGACCTCGTGCTCCTCGTCAGCGGGGGTATCCATGGCCACCCGAAAGGCACACGTGCCGGGGCAAAAGCTTCCATGCAGGCGGTCGAGGCATGGAGCGACGGCCTGTCACTTGACGAAAAGGCAAAAACATCGCCTGAACTTGCCGGTGCACTTGAGAAATGGGGATACTACAAGCCGAAATAACCTTTTAAAGAATGCCGGGCCGGATTTCCCGCAATAATCCCGTCCGGGCTATCGCACAGATTGCAAAGGGCGGGGAATAGTAATCCACTACCCGGTGATAATTCCCGGGGCCTTTTTTTTAGGGCTCTTCGCTATTCCGTGTGGTCTATTGTATTTCCATTCAGGCATAGTATATGCGGGCAGTTGCCCCTACACCCCCGGCAGGATGGACGTCGCCGCCCCCGAAAATAGCGTGAAAGCTCCGTCTTTCGAAACCGGGGCGACGATTGCGGTCGCCAACAGAGAATACGGTATTCTGAACTGTGTAATCTCGTATGACCTGCCTGATTGAGCGTCGTCGATTCAGTGACTATTCACCCCCAGCTCAAAGATTCAGGGTTCCATAACTCCTTAAAAACAGAGAAAAGCCTTTTTAGAGATGTATCCTGGTCTAAAAAAGGATAGGGGAATAATCCTGCGAACCCGTGCTTCAGGCTCTGATCTTCTCCCTCATCATCTGGATATAATCGTCCAGGTAGACCTTTGTTGTGACAATTATGTCCTGTGATCTCCTGTCAGGGACTCCTTCAATATTTACAAGGGCTTTTTTTGCCAGTTCTGCATAATTCATTGCCAGTGAATACTGGTTATTTCCCTCTGCAACTGCAGCATCGCCGATATTATTGCCGGCAGAGACCATCCCGTTTAAATAGGTGAGATACTGGTTTCGTTTCAGTTCATCGTTCTTGTTGTCGAATTTTTTAATTCCGATCATGACCGTGTGGTAGTGCTCTGCAGTGTCCCTGAGATCCCTGGCGGCCAGATTTAACCTGGCAGGTGAATATGCGGCCCCCGAGGCGGTAAACATATTTCCGTTTACTGACTGCAAAAGCGTCGAAATCTCCCCGGCAGACCGGTCGTATAATGCGGGAAATTCGCTCGGGACGGGGATTGTAGTTGAAGGGGCGGATGTTACCTGTGTTTGCGGTGTGGTGGGTACGGGGATGTCGACAGGAAGCGTGCAGCCTGCACTGAAAAGGGCAAGGCTGAGTAGAAAAGTGAGTCCGATAACTATCCTGGAATGTGGCATAAAATCAGCTATTACCCGGGACCATAAATAAACTACCCTATGAATCCGGCAATAAGAACCCGGTACCTGCCGGAACCCTTCTTATCCATGTGGCAGGGGGGGGAAGTTCCTGTGTATCATGCTGGTATTGCCGTTTAGCTGCCAGACCTGAAAAAAACAGGAGGGAACCGGGTCGACGAATCTCACAGGTCCTGACTCGCAGGGATATTATCTGAATATTTCAGTTTCTGGAACCTCAATAGTTATATGTGGGTATTCTTCACAGATCTTCTATAATGAGTCAGCATTCAGGGCACTGGCGGTTTGGGACCATAATCACCCTGGCCCTGCAGGGGTTCATCGTCCTGATCCTCTGTGCAAGTATCTTTACCCGTGATATTTTCTATGTCTTTGGACCGGCAATGATACTTTTCCTGACACTTATCCCGGTTATCCTCGAGAGGAAGGTAAAAATTACCATCCCGTGGTGGCTCACGTTCCTGATCGTCCTCTCCCTCTATATTCACCTTGCCGGAGAATATTTTGAATGGTACCTGCTATTTTATCCGTACTATGACAAGATTGCACATGTAATATCCGGTGTTACCGTTGCCCTTATCGGGTTTACCGCAGTGCTCCTTCTTGACCGGTATACCGAGAATAATTTTAACCGCGTTTTAATCGTCATCATGATTATTATGTTTACCATGGCATTCGGTGCATTCTGGGAAATATATGAATTTATAGTGGATACGTTCCTTGGCGGGGATCTGCAGCACGGCAATACTGACACCATGCTCGATATGATGTTTGTATTGCTTGGTGCAGTCATTGTTGCCGGGACAGGTAATTTTTACCTGCGGCGTATCTCGAAATGTGATATGGCAAAAAAACTTGCAGGGAACCCGGATTTTCCACGGAAACCGGGGGGAATGGTCATTGATAAGGAATCCTGTGAATTGAAAAAATAGTCATCAGGTTATTTCATAATTGTGGCCGCCTGTTATCTCTACCACGGCTCATACCCATGCCCAGTCATACAAGGCTCTGACGGGTTATGGTTGTAGTGTGTGTGAAAGGAATTTTTGGTGCCAGTCCCAGGAGATCGGGAGCTGCCGTCCCTTTGATCCGGATCGGCATTTCGCCTTTCATGAGCAGGCCGAGGAGTGACCTGAACAATTCAGCATTGTTCACGGTCACTGGTACCGTCACGTAATTTTCACCAGGTTTGATTGTTATTCCGTTCTGTTCCCCGTGGGACAGAAAGACCCACTCTCCCTCATGCTGGTAGTATATATCAAAAGAAAGTGATTTCAGGGTTATACCCAGCGCATTCGGGTTCGTTATGGAAAGGGTGACATCAAGGCCAAGGTCCTGCAGCGATAGCGAGGAGATTGACACTTTTTCCACCGATATAACAGGATCTTTCAGGAGGAGCGCGCACCCGGTAACAAGTATGGCTCCGATGACGAGGGAGCCAAGGACTGGTAATACTGGCATCTGCATGTGCATTAATATTTCATGGTTCTATAAAGAACAGGTGTACATGCAGATTATACCCGCCTGATTGGATGCGGGGCCGTTGATGATCCCTCTGGTAACCCGTACCGGTCTGAAATTGTAAAACCGGATTTCTGGAGAATAAATCGTATTTGGGAAACATTTGAAGGATATTGAAAATATTTTCCTGTAGTGCAGCAATACGATACTTATTACGTGTGGGCGTTAACTATTATAATACAGTTTAACACACTGTTTGAGAAAAACCATGTATAATTCGAATTTTGGCGGGTCGAGAAACTCGGGACCCCGCGAGATGACAAAGGTAGTCTGTTCAGACTGCGGAAAAGAATGTGAAGTTCCCTTTAAACCAACCGAAGGAAGACCCGTCTATTGCCAGGATTGCCTGCCAAAACACAGGCGTCCCCGGTTCTAATCTTTTTTTGTTTCATTATCTGTTCTATCCGTCACCATCGTTTCGTGACTTTCAGCTCAACTATTCAATAACTGTTACTTCTTCCTGGTTCTCATGGAAGCGTCTGCCATTAGTGAAACTCAAGAATCAAATCCTGTCGCCGGAGTCATCCAGGGATCCGGGCTTTTCAAAACGCGATATCATTTCCGGTTACTATTATTAAGGATCCCTTCAAGGTGATGGCAGGGCCCCCATGAGGGAAATATATGGCACTATCCTGGATCCCGGTGACCGGAAGATAATTGAACTCAGGTTTTAAGTCCCCGGTCCCGATTCTTCATGAGTCCGACCTATCGCCATTACCGGAAAAGGAGCTTACTCCCCGGGCAGAGAGGGAGATTTTTAAGATAACCTGACCAGGTACCGGTGAAAAAAACGTCGGACTCAGGGTGCTTCTGCCAGCAGACAAGTTCAATGATGAAATTGCAGGACACCTCTCTGATACAATACGGCGTCATTTTCAGTACCGGCTGTCCCGTCACATACAGACCATGAATATGGCCTGTCACGAAGGGAAGATCAGCTGCATTATTGCGATATCCACTATTGTTGTTCTCGTTCTCCTTGTATCCTGGTTGTATCCGTATTACATAGAGGACTTCGCAGCTGTACTCCTAATCCGGTTTTTTCACTATCTTAAAGGGGGTAACCATCTGGGACACCTACGAGTTTTTTGTCTATGACTGGAGGCATTTCAATAAGAAGAAGAGAATTTTGCGAAAAATATCAGGGATGGAAATCAGCGTTTCAGCATACCATGGACCTCCCCGGGACCGGCCTTCCGGAAAAAATATGAATGGTACCAGGTTCCCGTAACAGGCAAAACAAACCGCCCTGTTCTCATCTGAATAAGAATTCTTTTTCTGGCCGGGCAACAACCTGTATGCGATATAAATGCTCCTCGAGGCCCTTCCTGCGTTTCTTATTACCCTGTGCATGGTGACAGTCGCAGGTCTGCGGTTCCGGATCTCACCGTTTTTCATCCTGATCGGTGGAGCGGTTGTATACGGGGTGCTCACCGGCATGTCGCCGGACCAGCTTATTACCGACATAACAACCGGGCTCGGGCAGGTCTTTGCAGCATTCGCAATTATTATCCTTTCAGGATCGGTTATCGCCCGCCTCATGCAGGTGCAGGACCACGTCACGGTAATCCTTGCAGATATTCACCGGGTGATACGAAGTCCGTGGCAGCTCGCGGGAACTGCCGGTTTTCTCCTTTCGGTACCGGTGACCTGCTGTATTACCGCCTATGTCATGCTAATTCCCCTTCTCGATCGGATCAAGGGCAAAGGAAAATTCGCTACCGCTCCCTTTTACCTTGCAGCAATCGGGAGCATCATCTCGTTCGCATTGATCTATCCGACCCCTGTCGTGATACCACTCCTGTCATCCCTTGGGAAAGGGACCTCCCCGATAATGTATGATCTGGTTGCCATACCTGTTTCACTGCTCCTGCTCGGAGTGCTTTTCATAACTGCATATTTCGTTGTTTTCAGGGCAAAGCCAGGCACTCCCGGACCGGCACCGGTATCAGGGAATGGAGTGAGCATTCTCGCGGAACCAGAACAGGGAGCCGGGACAAAACTTCATCTTCGGGCGTGGGCCCCGTTTCTCGCGATTATTCTGGCAATTCCTGTCGGTTTGTTGGTCATCGGACTTTCACCTGAAAGCCTTATTCAGGTTATCATGCTGGCAGGAGCTTTCACAGCAATTGCACTTTCCCCGGGAGAGATTCGATCTTCTGCCCTGCAGTCTGCCGCAAAACATGGTGGAGTCGTCATCTTTGACATATGCGGGGCCGGTGCGCTCGGAGCGGTCATCGTCGGGAGTGGTTTTACCGAAGGAGCCGTGGCCCAGTTATCATCACTCCTTCCTGTGATCGTCATCCCGTTCATCCTCGCAGCGCTGATTGCAACTGCGCAGGGGTCGAGGGTGGTCACTGCGGTCATTACCGGCCAGATCCTTGCAGGGTCGACGATTGCTGCGGCTTTTCACCCGATACCCCTGATTCTGATGGTTGCGGCAGGTTCCTGTATTATCTCGTATGTAACCGATCCATTTTTCTGGCTTGTACAGCGGACGACCGGGGATACTCTCCAGGCGGTGAGCCGCGGTTATACCCTTCCCCTTGCAGGTCTTGGCGTAATCCTGTTTTTTATTGCGTTGATACTCGCGGAGACCGTATTCTCTGTATAAACCTGCTTATTGCTTTTATTCACAGCCTTACCGGTGGATCTATGCAGGGGGTGAAACCCAGCCTTTCAAAGACATGGATCCAACAGATTGTATCGATATCAGGATGCCTGCAGAACCGATAAAATCATTCTCTCTCAGCAACAGGCTTTTGCAAAGTCTGGTTTTCTCCACTAATTTTATCATGTTGTGGCCGAACCAGAAAATTGCGGTGGGCACGTCCGGTATATGGAAATATCACCGATATCAATTTTTGTCGAAGTCTATGTCGATTCACCGCACTGTACAGGGTGCGGGATTTGTGTTGACCAGTGTTCCATGGGTGTATTCAGGATCAATGAACAGAAGGCAGAACGGTTCCACGGCCAGTCATGCATCGGGTGCTTCAAATGCCTGGATTTTTGCCCGGCAAAAGCAATACAGACCCGCTGGATAATGCGTGCATGAACCCGTAACCAAAAAAGAATGATGACTAAAAAAAACAGGTGATACGGTCCATTTCAGACCCGGTCAGGGTCGGCAGTAGTAACGGGATTTTTGTTTTTATCTGATAATATCGCTGATATCCCGCCGCGGCGAGTGTGTCACGCGGCCCGCAAACCCCAGCCTGAAAAACATCTGCACGACGTGACTTTCAGAAATACCAAGGCAGTCCCTGAACCTGTCATGGAGTGTCTCCATACCCGTATATGTTTCAAGCACCTGTGAAAAGGGATGAATCGCGATGCCGAGTTCAGCGGCTTTTAAGCAGGTACGCTCATATGCACGCCCGGCCCGGACCTGGTCAGGCCGCAGGTTCCCCTTGGTGCTTATCCAGCCGAAGGCAGCGGCTGACCGGGCCTGTTTCCCGGTAAGACCGGCAACCGCCTGAACAAATGAAGAGTCCGGTGCCTGTGCCTTTTCCCTGGAGAGGAAAAGGTGCTCGATAACATACTTTGCAATACCGTCCGTCCCGGACTGCGCAAGCCCGAAACCATCACGGGTGGCCTCGGTCTCCTCGTCGCTGAACCGAAACGATGCAAGCATCTCCTTAAGCTTTTCCGGGTCAGAGAGTTCAATATTCATGGCTTCGACGAGGATTTCAGTCACCTCCTCCTGAAAACCTGTATCTGCGATGATTGCCAGTGGGATCGTGGACTGGTCAAATGCTTCGGACAACCCCTCCTGATGTTCCCGGGTGATAGGAGTACTGGAATATTCACGTTTATTTGTTTCACGCCGGACAACCTGTGGAAAGAGAGGATCAGGGGTAACAGATGGATCTTTTACAAGTTCTATGGCAGCGACCGGATTTTCAGGCCTGGAATCGTATCCCTGCCAGCCGTCGGGGAAATAGTCTATTTCAGCCCTGTACCCGAATACGCCCGATGCAATGGAAATATTTTCGAGGAATGTGCCCTGTGCGATATGTATCTGCCTGAATGTGGGATCAGCAGCAGGAAGAAGCCGGGAGGGGTCAATAAACAATCTCATTTTTAGCGGCCCCGAATATTCAACGATCCATGGCTGAATATTATGCGGGCTTGGAGCAAGGATACCGTAGGATATAACTATATTTCTGATATCCTTCTCCCCGGGGTTATGGCCCTTCCAGCCTTCGAGTGCTTTTTTCATTCGTATACATGTAGTCTTGTCGCGGTTATCCCATTAAATTCTCTGTGAAATCGACCCGGATCTTCAAAGTATACCTGGCAGGAGAAATATACTTAAAAACCCCTCACGTCTCTTCACTTTCAAAGCATTGATAAGTTCATGACCGGCCTGCGGGGCGCGTATAGAGAACATAGATGCTGACCGCAATGATGAGCGTACCAAGCGTGACCATGTTTGCAGTGGTGACGATAGGATCGTCTATCGAAATTCCGTAGAATATCCAGAGTGTCACCCCGAGAGAGAACTGGAGAAGCGTGAAAAGTGAGACATCGCCGACCGAGCGGGTCCGGTACATCTTGATAATCTGTGGCACAAACCCGAATGTCGTGAGAATGGCGGCGATTATCCCGATATGAAACCATGTTATCATAACGATTAAGTCCTGCTCTCAAATGCTGGAGCCTCACAGGAAAAAAGACTATCCCCGGAACAATGAATTGATAGAGGATGGGCTGTCAGGGCGGCCGTGGGTACAGGAGTAAACCCTTTTCATACTGCGTTGTCCAGGAAATCTGATATACCCTGTCACCAACGGTTAATCTGGTGAATCAATCGATGGTAAAGATTCTCGGCATAAACGGAAGTCCCCGTGGTAAGGCGAGCCAGACCGCAATCCTGGTCCGGGGAGTTCTCAGGGGCGCACAGGACTGCGGGGCATCGGTCGAATACGTGGA
Source organism: Methanoregulaceae archaeon (assembly GCA_041305745.1). Lineage (GTDB taxonomy): Archaea > Halobacteriota > Methanomicrobia > Methanomicrobiales > Methanospirillaceae > UBA467. Next base: position 20,695 of record JBFYKV010000032.1, read on the forward strand.
TGTCTGCGACCTTGATCTTGAGTTCTGCACCGGGTGCGGGACCTGCTACGCAAAAGGGGAGTGTATCCATGCTGACGATTTCTGTGATATCCATTCAAAAATGCTCGAATCTGACGGCATAGTGCTGGGATCTCCGGTGTACATCAACTCGGTCACGGCACAGCTGAAGGTCCTGCTCGACCGCCTCGCAGACTCCATCCATTGCCAGATGTTTGATGGAAAATACGGGTGTGCAGTTTCTACAGCCGGCGGTTCCCATGCAGATGTCGTGGCTGAATATTTAAACAGCATCATCCGGATCCTTGGAGGTACAACGGTCGGGATGGTGGAAGCAGTGCTCGGTCCTGACCCTTCACGAATCCGGACTGCGGAAAAAGAATCAGAAAATCTTGGAATGGCCCTTGCACGGGCAATCGCAGAAAAGAAAGTATTCCCTGACCAACAGGCCATGCATGCCGAGATGCGGGAACGCATGAAGGCGCTTGTGACTTACCGGCGTGATGAATGGGCCCACGAGTATACGTACTGGAAAGAAAAAGGCTGGATTTAATCTCTATTCCCGATTATACTGCCATGAGGCAGATTTTTTTAATGCCGCGACCACGAGAGAAACGCCCCGATAACCGTCAGGATAAAGCAGGTGATGAGTGCAAAGTGCATGCTTACCAGAAACTCAGTGCTTTGGTCCGGGCCGATGATACTGGCACCAAGAACGAGTGAAAAAAAGACCATAACAATACTCATCGAGAGCATCATGCCAAGTGAACGCATCATGGCAAGCAGTGCCGATGCCGTCCCGTAATCGTGCCGTTCTACCATGCCCATGATGGCATTTGTGTTTGGCGAAGAAAAAAACGCAAGGCCGATCCCAAGGCAGACCAATCCGCCAATGATCATCTCTACCGGTGTGCCCGCATCAAATGATGAAATCCAGAGAAGGCTCCCGGCTGATAGTATCATGCCCGCTGACGCAAGGAGTGAGGGTTCGATACGGTCGGAAAGTCGTCCTGCGACAGGAGAACAGACCATCTGGACAAGGGGCTGGAGGAGGAGGAGCGATCCTGCCGCTGCCGGTCCGAAACCCCTGACGACCTGGAGGTAAAGGCTCATTAAAAATGTGACTGCAAAGGTGGCACTGTAATTGATAAGTGCTGCCAGGTTCATGCGTGCAAATGCCGGGCTCTGTCCGAGGAGCGAGAGCGGGATGATCGGGTGATCCTTTCTCCGCTGTGTTGAAAAAAAGACTATTGCGAGCACGACAGAAACCAATACCGTAATTATTCCTGAAATACTGTTTATGCCGGACAGTCCGATGAAAAAAGTGATGAGGACAATCGATGAGAGAACACTTCCTGAGAGGTCAAAGGACTGGCAGCTTCTCCGGTTCAGTGACGAAGGGAAACGGTCAAGAAATGGCAGGATACATCCGCCAAGGATGACGGTGACAACGAATATGCTTCGCCACCCGAAAAACTGCGTAAGGAGACCTCCGAGAAACGGGCCTGTGGTAAGGCCTGCATAAATCGCGGTAACATTCAGCCCAAGTGCTTTGCCTCTCTCACCGGGCTGGTAGAGCTCGGATATGATTGCAACGGCCGTGGAGAAGATCATTGCACTCCCAAATCCCTGCATGAACCTGCACCCGAGAAGGAACGGCGTTGAGGGTGTGAAAATCGTCAGGAAGGAGGCGACCGTGTAGACCGTGGTGCCGATGCGAAATACCGTAATCCTACCGAGGATATCGCCCATTTTTCCGGCAGGCAGTAAAAAAACCGCACTGGAGAGGAGGTAGGTGGCAGGAACCCACGAGAGCATCACGGCATCGATCCCGAACTCCTCACCTATCAGTGGTAGGGCGAGATTGATGCTGGAACCGGCAAAAGGGTTCAGAAACGTGGCGATAGTCAGGAGGACAAGCAGTACTGTTCTCGGGAATGCTGACTTTTTCGGGACTGATGGTTCAGACTGCTGGATCCGGTGGTTTGTGCCACCCTCCTGAAAAGCTTCCCTGTCGGGCACGTGGTTGTACATCTCCGGTTCAATGAATATCAACATATGGCGGGCAGAGTGGACATTTCCAAAAAAACGGCGCACGAAGAAGTACTCTCTACGACAGGGGCAAAAATGGAGCAGGCCTTACAGGGCGGGATAAAAAAAGTTCAGATATTCGGGCCTTCTTTCCCGATAATCCTTGCAATATCGGCCATTTCACGCGAAAGGAGCCGTATAAGGTCATCGACTGTTAAAAGCCCGACCAGCCTTCCCGCCGCGTCCACAATAGGCATCCGGCGCACTCCTGCAGACTTCATCGTCTGGATTGCCTCAAATATCCCCGTGTCCTTGGTGACCGATACAATTTCCCGGCTCATTATCGATTCAATCAGGGCAGAATCAGGACTTTCACAGAGTCCTGAACCCCTCAGGGCGATATCCCGGTCGGTTACAATGCCGACCGGCTTATGATCGTCTGTGATTACCACGCATCCGATATTCTTCTCTTTCATGAGTCCCGCGACAAACCTGATTGTAGAGTCCGGTTTGACGCTCAGGACATTCTTCTGGCAGAAATGATACGATGTCATGAATTAGTCTCCGAGCATAAATGGACGCGTGCGTGATATTTATAGGTTCTGACCGTTACACGGGTGCCCTGTTACGGGTCGTGTAAGGGGGTTTATTTTCAGGCTCTTTTGCGATTTCGTGGATACGATTTGCTTACAGTGTGATATCGTGAGGGTTTTTACATCCATACGTCTCAACAGGATGCACTTCACCGCCCCGAAAATACCGCGAAGGCTAAAGCCTTTCGAATCCGGGGCGACGATTGCGGTCGCCAACAGAGAATACCGTATTCTGAAATGCGATTTGTCATTTGACGTGTTTGATTAAACGTCGGCGATTCAGTGAATATTCCGTGTCTCCCTGAATAATTGAGCTCCTATCAACCCATACAAAACAGCGGGGAGGCATTTTTCAATTCACTTATACGACAAGCCTTTTCTTCATGAGGTGGATCGCAAGGATAAAAAAGAACAGTGTTACCCCTGCGATCCAGATCAGGCTGTAGTAAAAGAGGGGCGATATGGATGTAAGCGTCAGCGAGCGGGTCACCGTGACGACCTGTGTTAGTGGCAGTACTGCAATGGCAAAGGTCTGGAGGAAGGGCGGGAGGACCGAGAGAGGAAAAAAAGTCCCTGAAAAGAGGAACATCGGGGTAATAAAAAGGAATGCAGGATAGTTCAGGGTGTCGATTCCCGGTGTAACCGCGGTAAAACACATGGCAATGGAGGCGAAGAGCAGCCCGGCAAGAAATGCAAACGGGATGATAAGGAGCGACGAGGGGAGGTCAACGACACCAAATCCGATCAGGACGATGAGCATGACCGACGCGTAGATAAGACTCCGCGTGGCACCCCAGAGGATTTCGCCGGCAATGACATCCTCAATCATAAGCGGTGTCGCGACAATCGCGTCGAATGTCTTCTGGTAGTACATCCTGACAAATGATGAATAGGTACATTCAAAAAATGCCGAGTTCATGATCGATATTGCGAGGAGTGCAGGGGCGATATACTCCACGTACGGGACCCCGTCTATATCGCCGACAAACATGCCAAGACCATACCCCATCGCCAGGAGATAGAGGACAGGTTCTATAAACGGCGGGAGAAAGCTGACCTGGTAGCTCTTCGAAAAAACATCCCAGTTCCTTCGCCAGACCGTCCATGCCGCCATCGAAACTCGTGGAATTATTGCAGGTCCTGATAGTTCAGTCACGAAGCGCCCTCCCCGTGAGCTTGAGAAACACATCTTCAAGAGTAGCCCTCCGGGCATAGATCCGCACCGGTTGGCAGGAGTCAAAGAGGCGGTCGGTAACTTCACGCGGTTTTCCGGTGATAACCTGCACGATGTCCCCGAACACTTCATAGTCCGCTTTCATCCCTTCAAGGCATGCAATCACTTCGGGAGAGTGTTCAACCTCGACGATGTCGGTTCCCACATTTGATTTCACAAGTTCAGCGGGTGACCCGTTGACGAGGATTGTACCGGAATCCATGATGACAAGCCGGTTGCAGAGCCGCTCGGCCTCGTCCATGTAGTGCGTGGTAAGGACGATAGTGTTTCCCTGTGACTGGAGGAGTTTTAATTTCTCCCATATGAGGTGACGTGCCTGCGGGTCAAGGCCGATGGTCGGTTCGTCAAGGATCAGGATGCGTGGCTCGTTGATGAGAGCCCGTGCGAGTATCAGTCTCCGTTTCATACCTCCGGAAAGCCGGTCGATCAGCACGTCATGTTTCTCCTGTAACGAGACAAAGTCAAGGAGTTCCTCGATACGCTGCACTGCCTCCCGTTTTGGGATGTCAAAATAGCGTGAATACACAAGCAGGTTTTCAAAACAGGTGAATTCAGGATCAAGGTTTGTCTCCTGCGGGACGATACCGAGCCGTCTCTTGATCTCCCGGGGAAAATGAGAGACCTCCATGCCGAAAACCGAGAGGGTGCCTGATGTCAGCGGGGAAATGCATTGTATCATCTTCATGGTGGTGGTCTTTCCGGCACCATTCGGCCCGAGGAACCCGAAGAATTCGCCCTCTTCCACGTAAAAGCTGATACCGTCCACTGCAGTGAATGCCCCATATTTTTTGACGAGGTTTCTGGCATCAATGATAACCGGCATCAGCAGATCGTACTAGATATACTTGCAGGGGAGTTTTAACTCATTTCGATCAGGAGACGCAGGGTTCTCCGGTGGAACTGAAGGAGCGATCATCACCGGGGAATGGCTTAATTTAGTGAGTCTGACGAATAGTACGCTTGTGTTCTCCCTCTCACGGCTAATCGGGCAGATGATAGGGATTGGCCCGGTACGCCGTCAGAGCCTCATCTCGCTCGGCTCGAACCTTGCCATAACTGCCATAGGATACATTGCGACGGTATATATCGCACATACTGCAGGTGCAGGGCCGCTTGGAGCATTTTACCTTTTTATTGCTTATTACAGCATTGCAACCCTTTTTACCGATGGCGGGATAAGTGGCGCGGCAACACAGAGGATCAGTGAAGGATCTGAAGAGAACGAGTTTTTTTCTGCCCACATCGCAGTGAAAATCGTTCTCCTCCCGCTCGTGCTGACTGCCATCCTGTTACTTGCACCGTACATGATTGATTTTACCGCGAGCGGGCTGGTCGGATGGCTTCTCCTGGCCGTTGTGGCGGGTTCTGCAGCCGGGATTGTATCATGCGGGGTATATGGAAGTGGCAAGGTAGGAGTGCTCCAGATCGCAGAACTGGCAGGGACGCTTGTCCGGACAATTGTTCAGGTGATTGCGGTATTTCTTGGGTTCCTTGCTGCGGGTCTTACAGGGGGTTTTATTGCCGGGGTTATAACGGGTCTTTTCATCAACCTCCGGTTTCTGGAAAAAAAGCCGGTCCTCTTTGGCTGGAGGCACGTAACGGCCATGATCCCGTACGCATCCTTTGTCCTCCTGACAGGAGGCCTTGCGGTCATTGTCGGGTATGCTGACACCATACTGGTCGGGTACTACATGAACAGCGACGATGTAGGTTTTTACCGGACGTCGTTTCAGCTTACCACGCTCGCGCTGCTCGGCGCCACCGCCCTCTCCACAACACTTTTCCCGAGGATCAGCAGGTGGAGAAAGGAAGGGGATTTTGAATCGATCAGGGCGGTTATTTCCCGTTCATATACCTACTCGCTCATCCTTGCGGTCCCGGTCTGCACCGGGGGAATCCTGCTCTCCGATCACCTCCTCTATTACCTGTACGGCTCACCGTTTGCAGTCGCAGCACCTGCCTTAAACGTTCTTTTCCTGGTTCAGCTCGTGACCATCTTCCAGGCAATCGACTCTGTGGCCCTTTCTGCATTTAAAATGCCCGGGATGGTCTTTTATGCAAACCTCGCCGCTGCAGTTGCAGTGGTCCTGCTGGATATTCTCCTGATCCCCATGCTCGGTATCATGGGAGCCGCCTGTGCACTCCTTGTTTCAATGGGCCTCAAGTCCCTGCTGGCACATATCTTCCTTCGCAGTTCGGTTGATATTTTGCCTGAATGGGGGTCGGTATTAAAAATTGTTACTGCATCAGCGGTCATGGGTCTTGCAGTGCTGCTGGTCAGGACCATTATCCCCGTATCCGGTTTTGCCATTCTCGCAGGTATCGTAATTCTCGGAATGCTACTTTACGTGGTCGTCCTTGTCAGGATTGACCGCGATATCAGGGAAGAACTAAAGGGGCTCACCACAAACCTCGGCATACCCTGGCCTGGCTGGCTATAATTACCTCTTTTTTTCGACTTTGTTAAAATGCTCATTTCAATAAAGCCTGTTTTCAATCCATTTCTCTGACAGGAGGCGTTGTAACCCTCTCTTGCCCCACACTCCTGCGGGATAGTCTGTCGGCAGGTTGATTGGGATTCTGTTATTTTTAAGAACCGGGCATGGTACCTGTCGAAAAATGGTGTCGCATACATAGGATCATGTGCATAATCCCATACGTATCGCGATAAGGAATACGACGAAAGTGGAATGGTAAGAGAACGGGAAGGGGTTCACATGAAAATGGAAGAACAACCCACAATATAAGGAGATTTTAAATGGACATGTTCATGGTTCCTGAGTGAACCTTACTGGTTCATGTCTGTTTCAAGAGAACCCTTGTTGCGCCTGATTCGCTTTTATCAGGCAGCCCCTCATGCAATGAAGAGAAAATGATAGTGTAATTGGGAAAGGCGCCATGGCAGGGCGACGGTACCCCGCATGAAACCGTAAAAATTACCGGATAATATCTTACCTGCTTATTACCTGTGAAAAGAAGCAGCTGTTTTATTCCCAGTCCTGTCATTTCGAGGAAGGTGCACTACCGGACCCGGGCACAAACGATATCATTAATGCCGGAACAGGTGGAAATCAGAATGAATCTCATGACCATGACCCCTTGTAAGAAGAGCGTAACCTTCACTGGTATCTTCATACTGCTCCTCCTCCTGCTGCCTCATGGTACATGCGATACTCTTTCGCCTGAAGTGCAGGCCTGGATTGACCAGGGGAACGGGTACTATGAGCAGGGAATGTATACCGATGCTGCGACAGACTACCAGAATGCCGCCGATCTCGACCCGAATTCATCTCTCGCACACTTTCACCTTGGAAATGCGTTATACGGCCAGGGGAAAGCAGGAGATGCTCTTTCCGCGTATGAAAAGTCCCTTGATCTCAATCCTGACCGGCCTGATGCATGGCTGAACAGGGGAAATGCGTTGCAGCAGCTTGGTCGTTACAATGAAGCGCTCGGGGCGTATGACCAGGTCCTTCTATTAAACCCTGAAGAAAGCAATGCCTACTACAACCGGGGCCTTGCCTATGAAGCGCTTGGAAACAGCCAGGCTGCATATGAATCCTACGAGGAAGTGACCCTCTCAAACCCGGGTGATGCCGAGGCATGGAACCGCAAGGGTGTCATGCTCTACAACCTCGGTCGTTTCAGTGAAGCCGTCAGGGCATATGACCGGGCGCTGGCAATCAGTCCTTCCCTGACATCAGCACGTGAAAACCGGGAAAAGGCAAAGGCCATGGTACAGGAGACCGGTGGCATCACAAACATCCCTCTCTCCCTGCCAGTGGTCTTTATCGGGACAGGAACAGCCGTTTTTTTATGGCGATACAAAAAAAATGGTTAACCCGGTTTGATTGCCATCAGGCAGGTTTTCTGGCAGGATATGGTGCTCAAACCCGCTTTTAAACGGCATGAGATTTTTATTCCGGAGTGATTGACATCCCCGGTTTCTAAATAATAACCGCCCCGGACCCGGCGAGCGAAGCCATTATGGTTCTGACCCTGCAATGGGTATTCATGCCCATCCGGGAACTCGCCGTAACCAACTTTAAAAGTTTCAGGAATCTTGAAATTTGCCCTGATAATTTTAATATCGTGATTGGGTCGAATGCGTCAGGAAAATCGAATTTTATCCAGATTTTCAAATTCATCCGCGACATTGCAAAATACGGCCTGAATAATGCAATATCCCTCCAGGGGGGAGTAGAATACATGAGAAATACCCTGATCGGGGGAAAAGAGGATTTTTCTCTCCGCATTGTCTATACCCTCGAAGAGAAAAAAAGAGAAGTCATAGGCATACAGGACACCATACCGGTTTTTTTTGAGCCATTCGAGATCACCTATGAATTCTGCCTCAGTTTCATGGACTCAGGCGAGAGTTTTGAAATCAGCCGTGACAACTTAATTATTGGCGGTACTTTTTTACGGGCAGAATATGACCTCCCCGAACCTGTCGGAACAGGTGCAATTACCTTATGCAACAAGGACCAGTCAGTATCCTTCGGAATCCTGCCGCCACCCGGGTTTATACTATCAGATTCAGACATGTTTCCCCATTTGTTGCAGAAAATCACTGTTCCAAAGGACCGCCTGTTATTAAACATCCCGATCCCGGTATCTGGCATCCCCCCGCTTGAATGGATATTCCGCGGGATGAAGGTGTTCGATTTTGATCCCCGGCTCTTAAAAAAGGCAGTTCCGATCATGGGGAAGACCGAGCTTGAAAAGGACGGGAGCAACCTCGCAATCGTGATAAAAAAGATACTTGAGGACCCTGAGAAGAAAAAGGCTTTTTCGGACCTCATCAGGGACATGCTCCCCTTCGTTGACGAGATAGCGGTTGAAAAATTTATGGATATGTCATTGTTCCTCAAATTAAAAGAGATCTATAGTAAGAACAAATATTTCCCGGCATCCGTGGTCTCTGACGGTACGATCAATATCTGCGCCCTTATCATAGCGTTGTATTTCGAAGACCGGCCTGTTACCATCATCGAGGAACCTGAACGAAATATTCACCCGTATCTCATTTCACGGCTCGTGGAGATGTTAAAGGATGCAAGCAGGTTCAAGCAGATCATTGTTACCACCCACAACCCTGAAATGGTTAAACATGTCTCTATCGAGGATATCCTGTTGATATCGCGGGATAATGAAGGATTTTCCCGGCTTACACGGCCTGCAAACAAAACTGAGATACGTAATTTCCTTGAGAACGAGATTGGTATCGAGGATTTGTTTATCCAGAACCTGCTGGGAATCGAATGACCAGAAAACGCCTTTTTATTCTGGTTGAAGGCAATGACGACGAGCGGTTTTTTAAAAGAATCATAGTACCCCTTTTTTTACCCAGGTATGATTCGGTTGATGTAATAATGTATGCCGGCATGAAAAGTGAAAAAGTCTGCAGGTTCACCAGGAGTATCACCTCATTACAGAACGACCTGATCCTTGTGGCAGATATCGACCAGGCCCCCAATGTCTGGGTAAAGAAAGAAATACTGAAGCACAGGTTTTGCACTATCGACACCGACAGTATTTTTGTCATTATCCAGGAGATAGAGAGCTGGTACCTGGCAGGACTTGATGACGCGGCATCGAAAAGACTGGGAATCCGGCCCCTGCATTCGACAAACCACGTGACAAAGGAAATTTTCAACCAGAAGATACCGAAAGCCTATCCTTCCCGCCTTTCGTTCATGCTGGATATCCTGAATTATTATTCAATCCCCGTAGCAAAGGAGAAAAACCGTTCATTTCGCCACTTTATGACGACATATCATCTCAGTATTTTTACACCGGTGGAAACGACTGAGTCTTCTAACCTCTTCACCCCGCAGGAAAAGACTGAAATGTAAATCCGAACCTCATTTGCCGTAAAAAGTATCGGTTTTACGGTATCCCCTGCGGGCAGGACGTGAAAAGGATACCTCCGGTGAACAGGCCTGTTGCAGCGATCGTATGCGATAACCAGCCCCGGAATTAAGGATGAAATGAAAATCCCGCATTTTAAGGAGATTTGATCGCGGGGACATTGTGCGGGTTGTAAGGGGTCGTGGTCACACCCCGTCAAAAAAATGCTTTTTGAATGGCATGGTGGAAAAGTCAGTACAGAGGATCGTATTTCCTGCCCGCCCGGGTATGCGAGTGTCGATACATTTTACACATCAAAGAAGTATACGTCATAATAAGGGAGGAATTGTGCCTTGACGCGTGGGGGAATAGGAGAGACCCTTTCAAAAATACTCGGCCGTAAAAACGTCTGGATATTTATTCTGGCAGTTACGACGATATTTGCATTTTTCCTGAATTATCTCGGGCTTATCAGGGGCCTTTCCGGGGTTACCCCGCACCTCTTCTACATACCAATTGTCATTGCAGCCTACTGGTTCCCCAGGCGCGGGATCCTCTTTTCGGTTGCGGTGGGGATGGCCTACCTTGGCATGGTATACTTCATGACATACCCGGACGTGGATTCCATCACTTCGGCAACGGCACGGTTTTATGTACTTGTCGCGATTGGCGTTATTGTAGCATCCCTCTCAAGCAATCTGAAGGAACAGGAAGACCGCTACCACGGTCTCTTTGATTATTCGGAGGCAGGGATTTTCCTGATCCGGACCTATCCCACCCACCAGGTCATCGAGGAAGTGAACCAGCGTGGTGCAGACCTCCTCGGATACCGCGTGAGAGACCTCCTTGGCGCACCCCTGACTGATATCTGGATTGATCCTGAAGAATACGGGCGTTTCAGGAGTCAGATAAACACTTCAGGAACGGTCTCGGATTTCGAATCGAGGATGGTAAAAAAAGACGGGAGCGGGATTTATGTCGTTATGTCGGCAGGCACGCTCCCCGATAACATGGTCGTCTTTACGATCATCGATATCAGTGAACGAAAGAGTGCCGAAGAAGCGTTAAAAGAGAGCAAGGAACGCTACCAGGGACTTTATAATAACGCCCTCGTCGGACTGGCCAGAAGCCGTATCCATGACGGGAAAGTCATCGAAGCCAATGAACAGATGGCGCATATGTTCGGGTATGACGCCGTAGCTGAATACATCAAAGAGTTCCGCTTCAGCCGGCATTATGTGGATCCCGGTACCCGGGAATATCTCGTTGAGGAACTGATGAAGCACTCGACCGTCTCGAATTTTGAGGCCAGGTTTACAAAGAGGGACGGCACGTATATCTGGGCCAGGTACTGGGCACGAATATTTCCTGAGAAAGGGTACATTGAATCGGTATTTACTGATATCACCGAAGAAAAACTCTCGCACCGTGCGCTTGACGAGAGCGAGGACCGGTACAGGAAACTGGTCGACAAACTTCCGGACTATGTAATCGTGTATGCAAACGGCCGGATCCTGTATGCGAACCCGGCAGCAGCAGATGTTGTGGGGAAACTGCCATCCGAGGTCGTTAATATGCCTGTTATGGATTTTATCGCCCCGGAATCGCACGATCTTGTACTCCAGAACTCTCTAAGAAGACAGGAGGGAGAGGAGGTGGAACCATACGAGATTGTTATCAGTAGTCCTGCAACATCGAGAAGGAATGTGTTTATCAATGCGAATCCGATTACGTTCCGGGAGGAACCCGCGGTCCTTGCGGTCCTTACCGACATCACCGAATGGAAAAAAGCCGAGGATGCCTTGAATGCGTCAAAAGAGCAGTACAAGACCACCATCGATGCGATGAGTGACGGTATCTACCTCGTTGATAAAGATATGAGTGTAGTTCTTGTAAATACAACATTCCGGCGATGGCTTGACCGTCTTGGGGTCAGGGGGGAGATCGTCGGAAAATCGGTCGATGAAGTGCTGCCCTGCTATAAGGGTGAGATCTCCGCCGAGTTCCGCATGGTTTTCTCGTCCGGCGAAGTCCTGATAACCACCGACGAGTTTCGGTTTGGCGGGAAGGACTATGTCTTTGAAACACGGAAAATCCCTGTTTTCGAGGAGGGGGTCGTGACCCGGGTTGGGACAATCATGCGTAATATCACCATGCAGAAGAAGATCGAGGCCGAGAAGAAGATTGCATACCAGCAGATTGAGAAGAATATCGAGCAGTTTGCAATCCTTGGTGACCATATCAGGAACCCAATGCAGGTCATCGTCGGTCTCGCTGACCTTGAGGGTGGCGAAATATTCAAAAAAATTCATTTCCAGGCAGAGGAGATCGACAGGACGATTAACCAGCTTGACAAGGGCTGGATTGAGTCCGAGAAAATTCGCGAATTTATCAGGAAATATTACGGAATAGGGCAGGAGTAGCCCATCAGGATACGTCCGTCTTCCCAGCTGCATTTTATCAGCCCATGCTGACGAACAAAACGGCGTTGTGCTGGAACCAGGAAACACAAACTTATTTTTATGCACAACCGCAAGATGTTACGAGGTTTCTCTATGGGGTATTACTCTTCACTCATCCAGAGAAAATTCAAGGACCTTGTCGGATCGAGGTACGAAAAAATCCGTACCGAGTACTCGGATTTCCTGGTGAGCGAGGAGGAAATGAAGGTTACACCTGTCACTTCTGTCCTTATCCCGGTAGATATTTTTGTAAAAGAGATCCCTGATAAACTAACCGATCTCCTTGCGGCCTACGGAGCACGGGTGCACCTTGTGTATATTATTGATCGCCAGACCGAGGCTCTTATCGGTGAAATGGTAGGAGAAGAACGGAAGATGGAATTTATCAGGAAAAAAGAAGACTACGGGAGGAGTCTCCTTGATATCTTTACCCATAAACTTGAATTAAAGGGACTATCTGTCCAGAAAAGCCTCTTCTCAGGTGCAAAAACTGAAGATGTGCTGAGGATGTCCCGCGAATATGATCTGGTCGCGCTCTTCAGGGGCTTTGGGGCTCCGGGCAGCGAAAATACCCCTCTCTCTCCCACGGTCTCTCATATAAGCCGGAGAACGGAACGCTCTGTCGTAATATACTAGGTGTATCTGATGTACTGGGAAATTGTTGCGGTATTCGTCTTTCTTTTTACCTATATCCTGATTGTTGACGAACGGATCCACCGGGCGGTAGCCGCGATGATAGGCGCCGCAATAATCATCTTCCTTGGCATAGTCCCCTGGAACCATCTTCTTGAATACCTCGATTTCGGCACCATCTTCCTGCTGATGGGCATGATGATCATTGTCAATACAGCACGTAACAGTGGTCTTTTTGAATATATTGCAATAAAAACGGCAAAAGTGGCGAAAGGGAATCCGATACGTGTCCTTATCCTCTTCTCTGTCGTCACTGCAATCGCCAGTGCATTTCTTGACAACGTAACAACGGTGCTGCTCCTGACACCGATGCTGCTGACGATTGCAAAACTGATGAAACTGAACCCGATCCCCTACCTCATCGCCGAGATATTTGCCTCGAACGTGGGGGGGATGGCAACGCTCATCGGCGACCCGCCAAACATCATGATTGCATCGGCGGCCGGTCTTACATTTAATGAATTCCTCATGGTCATGGGGCCGATTGTCCTCGTTGATATGCTTATCATGATCGTCATGCTCTATCTTATTTATGGGAAGAGCTTAAAAGTCGAGAAGCATGAACAGGAGGTAATCGCGCGTGCCCTCGACAGTCTTGACGAAAAAGCGGCTATCCAGGACCTTGCGCTTTTTAAAAAGTCGATTATTACCATCCTGCTGGTCATTGTGATGTTCTTCTTCCACGGGATCCTCGGTCTTGAACCTGCCGAGGTGGCCCTGATCGGAGCGGCGATCATACTGTTCTGGAGCCGGGAGTCACCTGAAATGATCCTCGAAAAGATAGAATGGCCTGCCCTTTTCTTCTTTGGCGGGTTATTCATCGTGGTCGGTGCACTGGTCGAGACCGGAGTCATCGCTGACATTGCCACTATGATGGTGGGACATGTACATACGACGGGAGAGGCTATGATCCTCGTTGTAGGGTTCTCGGCCGTTGCTTCAGCCATCGTTGACAATATCCCACTCACTGCAGCGATGATCCCGCTGATAAAAGACCTTGGCACAACAATGGATGTTTATCCGCTCTGGTGGGCACTCAGTCTCGGGGCCTGTCTCGGCGGAAACGGTACTGCAATTGGTGCATCGGCAAATGTCGTCGTTCTCGGGATATCAGAGCGGGAAGGAATTCAAATAACATTTATGGACTTCCTGAAACTGGGTATGGTTGTCATGGCGGTAACGGTTGCGGTAGGCCTTGGAATTCTCTGGCTGATGTTTATTGTCTGATTCACACAAATGAATTATCCTGGAACCCTGATCCTCCTCCCTCCATTAAGATTGTAAAAAGACACAATTGTGGCAGGATTGGCGCAACCTTTTTTTTCCAAAAATTCCACCCCACTGATATAATCCATATAAAAGGTAACTATGGGTTTTGCGCCGATCTCCCGGATCTTTTTTCTCCCTCCGGTGCCGGAAACCATAAAAAGATTGTGACATTTGACAAACACCAAATCTCTCCGCCAAACGGCTGCATTTTTACAATGTAAAAGACTTATCTTCCCGGCAGTTCCTAGTACTGATCAGGTGGTTCCGTGCAGGTATCGATGAAACTGGAGATGAAGGACACACCGGGACAGCTTGTAGCAGCGCTTCAGCCGATTTCTGAGGTTGGTGGAAATATAATCGCTGTCATCCACCAGCGGGATGAAAAAACCGATGGTGATGTCCTTTCTGTGCAGATAGTCCTTGAGATTTCAGAGAAGAGACTTCCCGAGCTGATTTCGCTCATAAAAGGACAGGGTGTAAATATCCTTCGAATCGGACAGGAACGCCTGCTCTACAAGCAGACCGTCATCCTGATCGGGCACCTGATGCATACTGACCTCGGGGACACTGTCGATAAGATAGACTGCACCGGCTTTGCCGAAGTGACCGAATTAAATATCGCAATGCCGGCCATCAACGAACCTTCTTCGGCTAAAATCGTCATTAAATCCGTGAATAAAACTGACATGGAAAAGGCCCTTGATATTTTAAGGGACGTTGCCACGCAGAAAAATATCCTTATCATCGAACCACTGGAGGAGATTTTATGAAGATTGCAGTCCTTGGAATGGGAGCTGTCGGGAGGGGGCTCCTCCGGATGATCGATGAAAAAGACCTTGGCATCACGGTGACGGGAATTGCAGATTCAAGGAGCGCCCTGATTGATAATTCAGGAATCGGCGCGGGAGAACTCCTTGCTGCCAAGAACGAACGCGGTTATTGCGGGGATAAGACTATTTCGGCTCTGGAGGTAGTCACACGTGCGGATTATGATGCTCTTGTCGAGGTAACCCCGACGAATGCGCTGACAGGTGAGCCTGCCCTGACGTTTATAAGGGCTGCACTTTCACGCAAAAAACATGTTGTCACGTCAAATAAAGGCCCCATTGCAAGAGAATTTTGCTCTTTAAGGGAAATGGCACGCCAACACGGGGTCCAGTTGCGGTACGAGGCGACGGTGGCAGGAGCTATACCTGTCATGCACACGCTTGAACATGGACTTGCCGGAAATAAGGTCAAGGCAGTCCTCGGAATACTCAACGGGACCTGCAACTACATCCTTACCCGGATGGCCGCAGAAGGACTCACCTATGATCAGGCCCTGATGGAGGCACGGGAGATGGGCTATGCCGAGGCAGATCCGACATATGATGTCAAGGGGATCGATACGGCCATTAAACTGGTTATCCTTTCAAATACCATCTGGAACGGGACTTCACGGCTGGAGGATGTTGCCATCACGGGCATCGACCAGCTCACTACGGATGCGCTCAGGCTTGCCGAAGAGCAGGACTGCACGATCCGACTTATCGCAGAAGCAGTGCCCGAAAAAAATATTCTCAGGGTCGCGCCGAGAATTATCCCCAAATCACACCCGCTGGTCGTTGAAGGGAGCCTGAATGCGATTACAATCGAGACTGATATGGCCGGCGAGATCACCATGATTGGCAAAGGTGCGGGGTCAGTTGAAACTGCAAGCGCGCTTATCGGCGACCTCTTGTTTCTGTCGGGATAACCATGCAGGGAGTCATCAAGCGGAGACGGGAATACCTGCACCTGATGCGGACCTGTTCTCTTGAGCATGGTTATTTTACCGTGACCGACATCCAGAACGGGGCCGGTGTCCCGCGGAGCACTGCACAGGACTGGATTAACCGCCTTCTCGAGGAAGGGTGTGTCATACTCAAAGAGGGTAAAAAGGGGAGAACCCCTGCCCGTTACGCAGCGATCAGTGCTGTCACGTCAAGTGCGTGCCGCAGGATCTTTACCGCCATCGACGGGGACCGCGTGGAAATTTATCACGAGTGCTTGAGCGGGGCATGTGCTGCGTTCTGTTCATACCACCATAAAATGGCAGGAGGCGTGTTGCAGGACGTCCGGAGGGACGGGACGCTTCTCCACGAATGTGCCGATCTCGGAAGAAAAGAGATAGATATTGGACTTTTCCCTTCTGCAGCAGTCGGTATCGCGGGCGTAGAGAGGGAAGGAGACTACATTATCCAGCATATACGGTGCACCGGCGGCCCGGCATATTCGCTGACCGACATGATGTCCCAGGCAGAAGGTGTCTGCGAGGTACGACTGAAACGCACCGGAAAAATTGTCGAGGGGGACGTCAGGACACGTGCGCTGACACATCTCCTGATTGGGATCGATGATACTGACAGCAGTGACGGGGGTGCGACATTTGCCCTGACACTGGTACTCCTGCAGCATCTCGGACGGATGAAAGGAGTATTTCCCATTGGGCACCACGTTGCGATGTTAAACCCTTCGATACCTGAAAAAACCGCAGGAAATTCGTGTAGTTATATCAACATGGCAATTGAACCCGGTCTTTTTGAAAAAGTGAGGGACCGGGCGCTGCTCTTTATCAGTGACGAATCGCTCTCCCCCGACTGGGGAATGGCGGTCCGGAAAGGGTTCCGGATCCCTGCAGGGCTTCGAAGGTACGGGATCCTTTCACGGACGACCCATCTTGATGAGGATTGTGCGAGATCCGTTGCAGCTGACCACGAGGTCGCCCTCTTCGGGCGGAGAGGGGTGATTGGTGCACTCGCAGCGGTGGCATTATCGGGTCTGCCAAATGAAGTCCTTCTCAATCCTGAAATGAACGATGGCATCATGCAGGATTAAACAGGTGGGAGCAGCGAGATTAATGTGGGGAGCAGCGAGACAAAGAAGATCAGCAGAACGAGGACGATAAGGAGCCAGATAATTCTTTTAACGACGGCTTTTGCTCCACGACGTTCGCTGTACGACCGTGGTTTGATCTGGAGCGCCAGCGCACCGATGATGCTGCCTGCCATGAGACCGATCACGTTCTGCATGGTGAGCGTAAATGCAGCCGCTGATCCCTGCGGATAAAGAATAATCGCAATGCCGGTCACGAGAGCCGGCGGGAGGAGTGCAGCAGCGACTGCCACCCCGGCAACACCTTCAGGGATACCCTCAGAAAGGGCGACAATGGATGCAAATCCAAGGAAAATCGCCATAACGATATAGACCGGGCTTGACTCCATCCGGCTGAGTATTTCTGAAGTGATTGGGAGTTGAATGAAAAATGATACGGCAAACGTAAAAACGATCCCGATCCCCGCAATAATCAGGGTCAGTGCCAGAATAGTGCGAACGCACAGGAGGACATTTTTCCCCTTTCCAACCGCCGTGCTGATTGCAAATGCAGATATGGGGCCGAGGAGAGGTGAAATGAGCATAGCCCCGATAATAATACCAACGTTGTTAATAAACAACCCGATGAGGCCGACAAAAGAAGCAATCACGGTGAGTATTATGATATTGGCATCAAGGTCTATGTGGGTGGCTGCAGAGCTGACCAGTTTTTCGACAGGCGAATGCTCCTTTTTTTTATGGGGACTCTCCTTTCCCTCTTTCGCTTTTTTCTCCTCTATCTCCCTTTCCAGTTTCGGGAAGATTATAAAATCCGGTGAATACACTTCGACAACCGATGACTCGTCCATGAATTGTAGTGCCTGCTGGACATCGGAGATGAGCCTGTCAAGGTCATTGTCGGCGACAATGGTAGTGAACTTTGTAGTGGACCCGATCTCCTCCCGGTTGAAAGTGTTATTTCTGAGCAGATTGGATATATTTCCGGCCTCTTCACTCCTTGTTGATATAATGACCTTTTTCATTATCCTATGTGAAATGGTTAAATGGTGTTTTAATCTTTGCCGTTTCCAGGGTTAACAGATACGGATATTTATGCACATCTGGATAAAAAAGCAGTTTCATTTCCAGATACGAAATATAATTGCTCATGTCGGAGGATATATTGCCGGGAGAAAACCTGATGGCGGAAAAATCCGGTCTGGATCCTGAGATGGCAGATGAGATCGCCGGTATGCAGAGAGGAGAGATCACCGAGTATCACATTTACCGGATGCTCGCTTCTTCGGTGGCCGACAGACATAATTCAGAAATTCTCTCACGGATGGCAGAAGAAGAGAAACACCATGCCACGATATGGAAGAGATATTCCGGCCGTGATATAAAGCCCGAACGGTTGAGGATATGGTTTTATTACCTTATCTCACGGATATTCGGAATTACGTTCGGCATTAAACTGATGGAAAACCGCGAGAACAAGGCCGTCCGGACATACGGGGAGTTTTCAGGGGTGATCCCTGAAATAGAAGAGATAATTTCTGACGAAGAAGAGCATGAACGGCAGATCATCTCACTGCTTGACGAAAAAAGGCTGAAATATGTCGGTTCAATTGTCCTCGGGCTCAATGATGCAATCGTCGAGTTCACCGGAAGTCTCGCCGGGTTTACGATTGCACTTCAGAACACCGCTGTCATCGGTATGGTCGGGTTCATCATGGGGATCGCAGCGGCCCTTTCAATGGCCGCATCAGAATATCTTTCCCAGAAATCCGACCCGACAGGGAGCAATCCCGCGACAGCGGCAGGATATACGGGAATAGCATATATTGCCGCAGTTGTCATCCTTGTCCTGCCGTTTCTCATCCTGCAGGATCCGTTTATCGCACTTGCATTCACCCTGGCGGGTGCAATCGGGATTATTATATGTTTCACCTTTTATACATCGGTGGCGCAGGACCTTCCGTTTGGAAAAAGGTTCATCGAAATGGCTGTGATCAGTCTCGGGATCGCTGCAGTGTCGTTTATAATAGGCATCCTTGTGAGGATTGCATTTAACGTGAGCGGGTAGGGAAACGAATGTTTCCCGCACTCTCATTTAAAAAGAGGGGAGACGTGGCAGAACTACCGGTCGTTACGCAGAGGGCTTTATCTGGTAGAGGGGCTTTCGTGCATCCCGGTAATTGAATTTGGCCACGATGAGACCCGCATCTTTCAGCCGGTGCAGTGCATTCCGGATGGTCCGTGGAGAGAAACCGACTCTCCCGATCATTTCGCTCAGGGTCCGGGGTTTCCCGTCCCCGAGAAGGGTAAATACTTCCTGTGCTGAGGAAGGTAATGTTTCAATCTCGTTTTTTGTCATGATATTCACCTTTTTATAAGCCATCCGGCCACGACAGCCCTTTGGCCCGTGCAGTTCTTTCACGGCATTGTTCTATTGCATACGAACATTCTATTGTATACGAACTATAATTATATATAACTTTTGTATCATATGAATTACAGGCGAAACCGGGATCATGAAAGAAAATACCTCACAATTTACAGATTTCACATCTGATGTTGACCTTTTTTCATCGGAGAGAGGTATACATGCAATCGACAGCCCGGTCAAAATGAAGATACTTTCCATGCTGAACAAGCAGGAATTATCATTTGAAGAGATAGTATCCTATTCAGGGAAGGCCAAATCGACAGTGTCTGTTCATCTCAAAGACCTGTCTGACGCAGGGATTATCGGAGCAAAGACGAATCCTGCTGATGCCCGGAAAAAAATCTTTTTTACAACATCACTGTTTCTTGGCGGGGCATCGCAAGGTGAACGCCAGCGGTTTGACATCGATGAATATCTGCCTGAATACATACCTGGCAACCGTGACAACACCGATTATTACCGCTTCGTCATGAGCACGATAAGGGTCACGCTGCTCAACGAGGGAATTACCATTGATCCTCTTTTCGAACGATCCGGTGTCAGGGTGGGCAAGGCGATATATCATACCCTCGCCTGCCCTGAGATTACCGGGCTTATAAATAATATGAAAAAGTTCTGGGAAGACCACAATATGGGACATATCGAAATGGTGGATCATGATCCCCTTACCCTCATGATATATGACTGCTTCGAATGCGTCAACCTCCCGGTCCTTGGCAGGCCCGCATGCGCATTTGAATCAGGAGTCCTTTCGGCAGTTTTTTCAGCGTATTACGGGGAATCGCGTAAGGCGGTCGAGACCGGGTGCTATGCTGCGGGAGATTCCTTCTGCCGTTTTGTTATTACAAAACCGTCTGCACAGTAAAACCGGCCTGACACTTTCTCCCCGCATACCGCACTCCTATATCTTTGCAGGAGATACTATCCGGTTGCATGAACCTCGGGAAAGGGGCATATCTCCGGGATATTACCTCGTCGATGAATATGAAATCGGTCGATGTAGGTCGTAAACTGGATGGGACCACTCCTCCGTCAGTTTTTGTAGGGAGCTGGAATTACCCGAAAGTGTATGCCGGACCCATGATTGCACCGGTTCTCGGGGAATGCAGTATTATGGACACCCCTGAAGAATGGATCCCCGGTCAGGCAACCCAGGAACAGATCATCGGGTACCGCATGAGCCTTGTCAGGGGCAAGCACCCGGTCAATGTCACGTCTCTCGATGACCGCTTTGTGGAGAAGTTACAGGAGATTGCACTCTCGGAAGGCTCAGTTTCAAGCACCGCAGGATTTTTGCAGGCTCCGGCAGGATTTTCATTCAGCGATGAGCATACCCCCTACGGCCCCAGTGCACCCCTTGAAAGCCTGTATATTGGAAACTCCTCATCTGAACGGAACCTCGAAAAAGTCTTTCATGATACCGATCTTACTGCATCTGATGCGATTATGGACCTGCACCGGGACGGGGTTACCTTTTCCTCAATTCAGAAAGCACTCTCTGCAGGGACGATGGGGATTGGTCCGAGACGTCGGCTGGTCCCAACCCGCTGGTCCATAACCGCCTGTGATACAACGATTGGTAACCGGCTTCTCTCAAAGGTCAGGAGTTTTGAACCAATAGACTGCTGGAGGGTCCACGAGTTTTCCGGCCTCAATAACCACTACGCAGTTCTCCTGATGCCCACCGGGTGGCAGTACGAATGGACTGAAGCGTTCCTGCGGATAATCGGGAACGAAGAGATGGTTTTTTCGGACTACGAACTGCATACCGGCAAAAAAGAGTACTCAAGGGTAGGCGGGTGTTTTTACGCCTGCAGGATGGCCGTACTTGAGGCACTT
>JBFYKV010000033.1:0-5810 GCA_041305745.1 Methanoregulaceae archaeon
AGTGACATATTCCGCAATGGTGGATCCCGACAATGTAGTACCTGAAACTAACGAAGCGAACAATGGTAAAACCAGTGCAGCAAAGACCGTTACATACAACGGGTACAAGGGAAAACGATACTGGAACGGTGCGAGTGACGTAACCACCGCAAGAACCTTTGATTTCCGGGGCGGCATTCTCCATTCAGAAGGTGACAGTGTATATTTCTCAGGATCAACCAGCTGGACGGGTTATACTGTGAACTGGGATGCATATGACCTGCCGATTCCTGCCGGAGCAACCGTTCGTGAAGCAATCCTGTATGTCCCATACAACTGGGATGATTCCGGGGAAATTCCTGATCGGTTCCACGTTTCTTTCAACAATTACCCCCTGGCGTATGAGAGCTGGTATAACGATAAAAGCAACTTTGGGACGTATACCAACTATCAGTACGGCCTTCTCACTTACAATGTAACATCCTGTTTCCTTGAATCAGGCAACTCTGCTCAAATTACAAAGGATAACAGTGGATCCAGACTTTCAATGTACGGCCTGACTCTTGCGGTGATCTATGAAGATGCTTCAGCAACCAGAAAACAGATCTTCCTCAATGAAGAATTTGATATTCTCGGTGCAGATGAGAGCGGATATGGAACAACTCCGGAAGAAGCGACCGCCTACATTCCGTTCTCAGGGATGACTATTAATTCTGAACAGGCTTCTCATGCATATCTCACAACGTTCGTTCCATCAGGCGATGGTCCTGAAGGAGACCTCCTGTTCAACGACAACATTATTTCTGGCAATACCTGGGATTACGGGCTGTCAGGAACACAGGTTGCTATTAATACCCAGGATGTCATGTTACACCTCGCTGATACAGGTAATGAAGCCGGAATACAGAGTACAGCCGGATCAACCCCGGTAATGGCAGTAAGTCATGTTTTCCTCGTCGTTGAGTACCAGGATACCGCACCCGTCGCAGCATTCACCGCAGTTCCGACATCCGGGACCGCTCCACTTACCGTCACTTTCACCGACCAGTCCACGAACTCGCCCAGCTCGTGGACCTGGGAGTACCGGATCGGCACCGGTGACTGGACACAGTTCTCTGTCGACCAGAGCCCTGAATATTCCTTTGTGACAGCAGGCTCCTATGATATCAGGCTCACGTCAACAAATGCCGGCGGAAGCGACGACGAGACAAGAACCGGGTATATCACGGTGAACGAACCTGTAGGACCTCCGGTTGCAGCATTCACGGCCGACCCGACATCCGGAACTGTTCCGCTTGTCGTACAATTCACTGACGAGTCAACCGGAGAAATCTCCATATATGCATGGGATTTCGATAACGACGGCACTACTGACAGTAGCGACCAAAATCCCCACCATATCTACGCAGCTGCCGGAACATACACGGTAAAACTGACCATTACCGGCCCGGGAGGGAGTGATGATGAGATTAAAACCGGGTTCATAACGGTGAACGATGAATCGAGCATTGAAGTTAGTGTCACCCCGTCTGGAATCAGTTTCGGGGCCATGTCAGCTGCTGCCCCCTCAACCGCCATTACAACGGTTTCGGTCACGACCACGGGCACGGGTTCATGGTCGGTCACCGCTTCCGACCAGAAGTTCTCCCATAAAGGGTATATGACCACCCTTGCCGATCTGGCGCTCGAACATCCACTTGAACTCTCAAATGACGGGTCAGCATGGAATGAACTCTCCTCGGACTTCAGCGACTTTATTACCGGATCGGGGGCAGGGACTGCCACGGAAACTGCCGGAATGAGGCAGGCTGTATCCGCGGGAGATATTCCGGGCGATTATTCGATTACCATTACGTTTACGGGGGCAATGTCATGAAACATAACGGGAAAGGTTTCGGGATAATTGCGGTTATCCTGGTCTGTATTACCATTACCATTGGCGTAATCCCGGTATCAGGTGATAATACCCTCCACGTCACCGGCGAGGTTGTAATCGATCCGGGACCGGTCGCAGATTTTTCAGCGACTCCGACTGAAGGCACAACACCGCTAAGAGTCAGGTTCAAGGACCAGTCGACCGGAACCCCGCTTTCGTATGCCTGGGATTTCGATAATGATGGTATCATCGACAGCACCACGAAGAATCCCACGTATATCTACCGCACGGCCGGAACTTATACTGTCACGCTTACGGTAACCGGCGCCGGGGGAAGCGACTCGGAGACTAAATTCAATTATATCACCGTAACAAATCCTGTCCATCCCCCTGTGGCACTTTTTACCCAGGATAAATATTTAGGCAGAGCCCCGCTAACGGTCAAGTTCACCGACAGGTCTCTCTATAATCCCACGAATTATTCGTGGAATTTTGGTGACGGGAACTCATCGGAGGAACAGAATCCGAGGCACACCTATACGAGGACCGGCCTGTATATTGTTCGCCTCACGGTTTCCAACAATGGAGGAAGTGATTCCACCTACGGTGCGGTGCTGGTCTTCAGGTGAAAGAGCAATAGTAAAATAATGTGGGAAGAACCCCGGAAAAAACCCTTTTTCTGAGTTATTCGTGAAAATATCTACGATTATTCTTCTTGAGGGTTTTCATTGCATGAAGACTTTTTTGGGCTGCAAAAGATTTACGCGTTTCTACCATCACCGCACTCCAAATCACGACACTCCCGGGGCTAACGCCCCGCCGTTGTGGCCCCCCCATGGTGCGATAGGGACCGTGCTCAATGCTGTGATAATTATCTTGTTTTGCATCAACCCTGCCCAACGAATATCTTCATTGGGGCAGGTAAGGGAGTAGTGTGAACCCCCCCCCGTCAGAGAAAAAAGACCAGACAAGTTTTTATAAAAAATAAAGGCTCTTAACAAAGCGAATTTTTTCAAAAAAAAAGAGAGGCCCTGATTCAGGCAAGAGGGGTTGTGGAGAACCCGTACAGGGTATCAGCATTCTCCATGACCACCCAGTACCCGGCAAACGGCTCCAGGTCGTGAAGCGGTCCGCCCCGTGCATATGCCCAGCCAGGCTGCCCCAGTGCCGGACTGATTACCATCAAATACCCCATCCGGCCATCCGGGGTCTGATTGATACTGATCAGCGCCATATCAAGGGGCATTGGATTGAACCCTGATCCAGTATCGTATCCGGGAGCCGTGCCAATCAGGCTGACCCCGACAGGGAGTGTCCGGGACGGCGGGGATGAAATGGATGACGACGGGACAAACGATGCCCGTGCAGTTGTTACTGTTTTTACAAAGACCGCGTTAAGCGGTTCGAGCCGGTAGGATGCATCCGGAATAAACCATTGCTGGCCATTCCAGCTAAGGACTACGGAGATGTTCCCGGCTGATGATGCATCGAATATCTCCGGGATTGTATCATGGCTGCTGTCCAGGAGGACCGGTGTGGAGAGAATGCTCCAGCCGGGACCGAGGTCCCGGGTAAAGAAAAGCCCGGGGGAGGTTACGGTGATATAATCATTCTTGAGCTCGCTGTCATGACCGGAAGAGTTCCAGACGGTTAAATTTACCGAGTATATCCCCGGGTTGCTGTAAATGTGAACCGGGTTCTGTTCGGCGCTGTCGATGACACCGTCGTTCTCAAAGTCCCATGCCCATGCAGTAATACTCCCCGTTGACTCGTCGGTGAACCGGACCGTAAGGGGTGCGTCTCCCGAAAGCGGTGTCCCGGTGAACCCGGCCACTGGCGGATTCCCGGCCTTCTGAATGACAAGTATGGCAGTCATGGCATACATGTTGTCGCCACCCGCCCCTGTATCGTAGCTCTGGAGCCGTGCCTCGTTTGAACCTGACTGTACCGCATCAGTCACATTAAATTCGGAAAACCCTATCTGCGGCCCGCTCATGTACGCGGGGTCGAATCCCCCGTACTCGTTCCCGTTGAAGAAGAACCTGCTTTTTCCTGCCTCGTTCGCTGCCGCAATGATCGCAATTGCCCTGGCATCGGTCATGCCTGCGGTATCCGCACCGCTGAAAGGTGCATACGCCGTTGCCTCTTCACCCGATACGGCATATGATGCCTTCGCATAAAGCATGTCAAAACCGTCATTGATAATTACCTGCTTTTCGCCCGCAGACGGATTTTCATATACCACGACAAGGTACGTGCCATAAATGCCGTAGTTATTGCCTGTATCCGGTGTGATGGTCGCACTGTTGCCTGATAGATTGAACTGCCCGGTGACGTCGTACACGTAGAGACCGTAGGGATAATCATAACTGCCAAACGATTTCCGGTCCGTATAGGTAGCATCAGGGATCACGATATTACCGTTAAAAGACATGATAAGGGCCGGATCAGTGGCCATCTTGTTATAGCTGTAGGCCTGGTACAGCCTGGCATCCGCGATCACAGACCCTGCCGGGACCGGAAGGTCTGCGCTGGTCCACTGGACAACCTGTTCCTGCCAGTTTGCACCTGCATATACAGAATTACCGCATGAATAGAGTACATCGTAACCACCCACGAACGACATGGTGGTAGTAATATCATCCCCTCCGGTCCACCTTTTACCCTTGTAACCGTTGTACACGACGTTTTTCGAGATAGTGAGACTGTTGTTCTCTTCGTCTGCCTCAGTTACCGAATTACCTGGATCCGTCATTGCGGTGATA
Source organism: Methanoregulaceae archaeon (assembly GCA_041305745.1). GTDB lineage: Archaea > Halobacteriota > Methanomicrobia > Methanomicrobiales > Methanospirillaceae > UBA467. The sequence goes on from JBFYKV010000033.1 coordinate 4,621, forward strand.
TTCACAAGGTCACCGGCAGCCCGGAATGCAGGGTCAGTCACCGTGACAGCCGTGGTGTTTCCCGCGGCAAGCCCGGGAACCTCAACAGTTCCCACGCTGACATTGTTTACCATGACCTCCACATCGAATGCCCCTGCATCTCCCGGGCCGTTATTCCGGATTACAGCGCTGATTTCGTTGGCTTCAAGGGCAAAGACCTCGTTTGCATTCGGTGTGATATCTGTCACCTGGAGATCCGGCTGCTGTGATGCATACTCCAGGATAATGATGGCATTCATTGCCACCATGTTGTCACCGCCGGTACCGGAGATCAGGCTCTGCATGCCGGCCTCGTTCTCACCGGCGACAAGATCGTCCATGACATCAAATTCCGAGATGCTAATCTGCGGACCGCTGAGATACCCTGGTGCGAAATCCCCATACTCCTCGCCATTGAACAGGAACATGCTTTTATCCGCTTCATTTGCCGAGGGCAGTATGGCATATACCCGGGCTCCTGTTAAACCGGACGTCTCCACCCCCTCAAACATCGCAAATGCCGTGGCTTCGGTGCTGTTGACCGAGCGTGCTGCTCCTGCATAGAGCATATCACACCCGTCATTGATCAGGACCCTGGACTCGCCGGCTGCAGGGTCCTCGCAGACTATTACAAGGTAACTGCCGTATAAACCATTGTTATTTCCTGAACCAGGCGTAAGAACCAGGCTGTTCCCGGCTGTGTCAAAGAGTTCCGTGACATTGTACTGGTAGAGCCCGGAGGGGTAGTTATACGATCCGTAGCCTTTCCTGTCAGTGTACACCATTTCAGGAGTCACAGTCACCCCGTTGAATGACATGTTCCAGTTGGGGACTCCGCCGGGAGTCTGGTCAAAGGTATATCCCTGGTAAAGCCTGGCGCTCACCACGGTCGAACCCGCCGGTACCGGAAGGTCTGGTCCTGACCAGCTGACCGTATACGTTGACCATGGTGCGCCGGCATACTGGGAATTGCCGGTTGAGACCTGCAGGGTATACGGTCCGTCAAAGGCTGCCCGGGTATCAATATCTTCTCCACCGGTCCAGCGTTTCCCCTTATACCCATTATTATAAACCGTTTTAGTGACCTGCAGGGAGTTGTTTGAACGATCCGGATCTGTTATTGCACCGCCGGAATCAGCAGTGACGTTTATGATCACACTATCCCCCATTTC
>JBFYKV010000034.1:0-63413 GCA_041305745.1 Methanoregulaceae archaeon
ATCTTACCGACGTCAAAAAACTCATGATCAAGGAGAGCGTGATACCTGCAAATGCCATACCGTGGATGTTTAACCTTGCACCGCTGGTCGCACTCATATCGAGCCTGATCATCCTGCTCTACATTCCACTCGGGAGTATCCCCTCCCCGCTTGGTGCATTCGGCGACTTCGTGCTGGTGATGTACCTGCTGACAGTCCCGGCACTGGCGATGGTGGCTGGCGGATTTGCCTCCGGTTCTCCTTACGCAACCGTAGGGGCACAGCGTGAGATGGTCACCATGATTGCCTACGAGTTCCCGCTTGCAATTGTTGTCGTCGCCATCGCCTGGCGGCTTGGAGCAGCCGGTATTACGGATGCGTTCTCCCTCGCAACAATCGCTGCAAACCCGGTCTGGGGTGTTGTCGGCCCCCTTGGAATTCTTGGGTTATTCCTGCTCGTGATAGTCCTTGCGGTGGTATCTCCGGCAGAACTTTCCCGCATACCCTTTGACTCGCAGGAAGCCGAGACGGAACTTGCAGGGGGACTGCTGGTGGAATACTCGGGAAGAAATCTTGCGATGTTCTACATTGCACAGGGGGTAAAGACACTCGTGATGGGAGCGATTGCGGTCGCCGTCTTCTTCCCGTGGAATATTTCGTCATTCATTGCAATGCCGTACGGGGTATCACAGGTCGTGGATATCATATTCTTCTTATTCAAGGTGATACTGGTCATGTTCTTCTCTGTTTCACTTGCACGGGTCGCAATGGCACGATTCAGGATTAACCAGATCGTATCGTTATACTGGATTTATATCGGGGTTATCGGGCTTTCCGGACTGATCCTGCTGATGGCCGATGCGGTGCTTGTTCCCCTTGCCGGAGGGATCATATGAGTTTCCTTCCCATGATCCCGGAATTAATAAGCCAGCTCTTCAAAAAGCCGGCCACGAACCAGTTCCCGGCGAAGTACCTGCCCCCTTCGGTGACTGAGTACCTCGCAAAGGTTGGTGCAGGGACGGCCACGTTAACACCCCCGGTAGCGACACCCCCGAAATTCAGGGGAAAAATTGCCTACCAGCGGGACGGTTGCATCGGGTGCGGCCTTTGTGTAAAGGTCTGCCCGTCACATGCGATCGAGCTCATCCCTGAAACCAAACGGATACGGATCTGGATCGACCAGTGTATCTTCTGTTCGCAATGCACGGATATATGCCCGAAAGGCGGCCTTCACATGACAGAAGAGTTCATGCTCGCCGATGAGGACCGTTATTCGGAGAACCTTATCGTCGAATGAGGATATCCTCATTTAATCTTTTTCTGGACTTTTCGATATTATATCGGGACTACACAATTCTTATTTAAGCGTGATATGGTGGGCCGGCCTGTATTCCCACACCCAAAAAAAACGATGACCTTCACCGCCCCTGAAAGGTGGCCCGGCGACGATCCAGTGACTATTCGCCACCTCCTTTCAGGTTTTGGTTTCTATAAACCCGTATCTGACAATGAAGAGGCCGATTTATTTGTTAAATTGCCGGGAAACGGCCATCATGGAATAGTTCAGGTCAGGACTGTCCCGGTGTGCCGGTGAATTCCGGGATTGTATCAATTGCGTCTTCTTCCAGCACTTCTATCAGCCGTTCCGCCCCTGACACGGCTTCACTGCTCAGAGTCGTTCCAAAGACAAGGGAAAGGGGTTGTATGCCAATGAAAATTATCCTCTCTGTACAGTCTTTTATGAATTCGATAAGATGAGTGAGCGGCAGCTGGTGTGTTCCGATACTGACATCTTCTATATACTCTCCGGGAACGACCCGGAACTCTCCTGGTGAGAGTCCGAGGTCCGCGGCATCAACAATGACGAGGACACGGGGACGGGCTTTCCTGACCAGTGACGTAAAATTTTCAGGGACGGTCCCGCAGTCATACACGGTCCACCCGTCGGCATGGAACCTTTCAGCAGTATAATTCCCGATTCCGTCATCTCCCAAAAGGGAATTTCCCACACCAAACAGTATATTCATTCTTCACACACCTGGCGGTAACCCGGAACGGAGCTCGGATATCTCTTTTTTTATTGGTGGCTGAAGTCATTAATTCTGCCGGAAAAGAATAAAAAAATGTGTTTGTCTGGTTCATACAGCAGGTGTTGCCTGTGACCTGAGCATGAATGCCCCGATAATTGCTGCAAATCCACCGACAATTCCAAAGACCCCAAGCACGAAGGGCAGCAGGGCTTCTGTTACATACGGGTTTGCAAGGATCAGGAGGCCGAAGATTATCAGCAGGACTCCAATAATTCCGGCTCCCGCACCGCCCCCTTTCAACGAGGCAAAAAGGCTCACGAATCCCATTATCAGTCCCCATACCCCGATCATGATAATGAAGATGAAGGGGACAATAAGTGCGCTGTAGAGCGGATAGGCAAGGATTGCAATACCTGCAATAATTCCGAGTACACCAAAGAGGATCTTCAACCCGGCGTTGGTCTTATCGTAGGCAAGGCTGATAAGCCCGAAAAGCCCGCTGATAAACCAGTATGCTCCAAGGAACGTTACCAAAACCAGCAATGTGCCATAGGGATATGTCAGGAACATGATACCAAGTATCAGGGTAACGATTCCCTGAATAAGGACCAGCCACCAGGGAAACAGATGGGTTCCCCCGGTAATATCAAATGATGGAGTCGCAACATCAGTCATTTTAACACCTGTAGTTACAGTAATGTAGAAACAACCTGCGCTTATTTATTTATATTGGTTCAACGGGGATAAATCCGGGATTTTTTTTTCGGAACAGATCTGATTTTACAGGGCCCCTGCAAATATCAGATGATTCATTTCCATGCACTATGAAGGGATGTAATTGTGTTATCAGTTCCATTTAACCGGGATGCGTAATTACAAAATACCGTTTAATTACTTAATCCCCTGGTGTAATCATTCCGGTCCCGTCACCTGTGCTGCTGAATTATCGTGAGAAGATGGTAAACAGAGCGTGCCGTAAGTATTAAAAAAGATAGTGCGAAGATCCTGTCCGGACTTTTTCATAACCGACAAAAAAGGGAGAAGATATTATCATCTTTCAGCACAGGCCGCTGCTGAACGTGCAACAAAACCGGTGGCGATGGTGACAAGCCCGGTGATGAAGAAATAGATCGCAACAAGGTAGCCAAAGAGGACCAGTGCCCCGATGAGCGGGTATGCCATGATCAGCACGGAGAATATTATTGATATGATACCTGAAAGCAGGAGAAGCCCGCGTGACGTAACCCCTTTTTCCGCCAGGGCAAAGGCGATCTGGATAATTCCAATGACAAAGACAACAATGCCAATTATCTCGGTCAGGATTTCCCCGTACATGATAGGATAGATGATCGCTCCCGCTCCCACCAGCACACCTATGATCCCGACGAGGAGAAGAAGTGTCGATTTACCCTCTCCGGCAGGAGTAAAAAGTGCCATAATTACCGCGATAATTCCAAGGACGATGATTATAATCCCGATCAGTGTGATAACCGCCATCGCGGTAATCCCGGGAAAGAACATCATTACCAGCCCGAAGATGAGCGAAAGAATCCCGAGTAAGACAAGTGCTCCCCATCCATTGCTGCAGGAGGGCGCAACATTCATTTCAGCCATGGTAGAACGCATGGCGTGTGCAGATATAAATTTATGCACGTGTCGCAGGCCGTCTGCAATGATGCTTATACAGCTTACCATCCCTCCGTTGCATCCCAATCGGTAACGGCCAGGAAACCAGCCGGACTGCCCTCTTTTTTACCGCTATGCTTATATAAGCAGACTCCAAGTTTCATCTCATAGAGCGCGATTGCATATGAGAAGAAACAACCTCCTGATCGTACTTGCCGTGAGTATAATTCTCGCGTGCATCCCACTGGCAACAGCTGATACGCCGGTGACACTTCCTGCTGAACCCGGATCCCAAAAAGGATATTTCTCTATCAATTCCATGCCCCCGGGAGCCGATGTATATTTTGACGGTACCTATGCCGGTGAAACCCCGGTAACCGTTGCAGTCTCTACCACCGGGACACCGAGCCATGCCATAAGCATCAGCCTTCCCGGGTATGAACTCTGGACGACGACGATTAATGAAAATCCGCGGGCTGGCCAGACGATTACCGTTACTGCCACCCTGAAATCGAGTGCGAGTGTCGGACAGATACAGGTTACTTCAAACCCGTCGGGGGCGACCGTTGTCCTCGACAGGTCACAATCAAAGATCACCCCTGCATATTTTTCCAATATACCGGTCGGGAGCCACGAGATATCGGTATCACTTGCCGGTTACCAGACGCATTATACAAGTGTAAACGTAGAGCGGGGGCAGACCGCAACGATTAATGTGATGTTCACACCCCCCGTTTCACAGGGAACCCTTTCAGTCAGTTCAAACCCGTCCGGTGCAGCCGTCTATGTTGACGGGATTTACCGCGGGCTCACTCCCACGACCATCGGAAACCTTGCACCAGGGCAGCATGTCGTGCTTCTGAGCAAAGCAGGGTACCACGACTGGCAGGGCTATGCAAATATCCAGGGGGGTGTAATTACGACTCTTTCACCCACACTTGTTTCTGACGCGTCGCCGGTCTACGGTACCGTCAGCATCACGTCAACACCGTCAGGTGCATCAGTTTATGCCGACGGCGTCTATGTCGGACAGACCACCCCTGCCAGGGCTCTGGTCTTTACAGGGGTAAAACCAGGGTACCATGAACTTCTTCTTTCAAAGACCGGGTACCAGGACTATAAGACGAGCGGCACGGTCTATGCGGGCCAGGACCTTTCTCTCACAATATCCCTGACCCCGAACCCGCAGACACCCGATACCGGAAGTATCGCCATTATTTCGGCTCCTTCGGGTGCGGAAGTCTATCTTGACAACGTGTACCGCGGGATGTCCCTGCTTACCCTTGATAGCGTCAGCCCCGGAACCCATGCCGTACTGCTCAGGCTCGGAGGGTACCAGGACTGGCAGTCGGAGGTCTCCGTGACTGCAGGACAGACTACACAGGTCTCAGCGACACTCATCGGGACCCCGACGCCGACACCGACAAAGTCAGGGATTGCTCCTCTCGCCATCCTGGCAGCACTCGGGCTGTTCGTGGTTGTGCTGAGGAAAAAATCATAATAATTTATTTTAATAAATAAAATGAAAAATTAACACAATATTTTAACCACCCGGGAGGTCCTTCAAGGGATGCACCAAAATTCTCAGAAAAAATCGAGGTTTACGGCAACAACTACCCTTATTCTCGTATTATTTCTTCTGGTCCTGTTCCCGGGATGCACTATCTCAGGAATTTCATCCCCCCCGGATGACCTTACAACGCCCGAATGGCACCTTATCAAATACACCGGAGCTGGCAAGAATACCATTGATACTCATCCCGGAACGCGTGTCACGCTGAAATTCAATAAAAACGGGACATTCCGCGGAAGTGCCGGATGTAACCGGTTTTCCGGGCTATACTCGGTTGAGGGAGAACTAATGGCGGTGAAATCACTGTCATCCACCGAAATGTATTGTAAGGGTCCCGGGGGCGTGATGGAACAGGAACAGCAGGTTTTATCGCACCTTTCCAACATTACCCGCTTCAGCATCAACGATCCCTACCTGGCGCTTTCTTATTACGACGAGGAACTGCTCCTCGTTTTTGAAAAATTCTGAAAAACAGATTTCAAACGGATGCCCCCACCTGACAATCAGGCACGAGGATTAACACATGTCCTTTTTTCCCGAAAAAAGAGAGCCGATTGTTGCGCCGGCCGGTAACTTTTTAGTCTGACACCGGATAACAAGGAGAGCGATTATTATCCCGATGAGATTTGCAATCAGGTCCCCGATTGTATCTGCTATACCGTTGTTATAGGAGCTTTTTACGAGAACATCGATATAATATTCGGCAAACTCCCACGCGAGCATGAATACCAACAAGATGAGAACGGACCCGATGAGAACGGATTTTAATCTGTAATGTTTCCCCCAGTAGTCGAGCGCGACGAAGAATGAAAATATGACCATCATAAGTGCAACAGATGATATAACGTGCGCTACCTTGTCGTAAAATGGTGCAAATTTCCAGTAAAACCTGCTGATCCCCCCGGCCACGTGGAGGAGCAGGGCAAGGACGATGAGTGACTTTGTCCCGGCCGGGAGAGAGACTTTGAACCTGTACTCAAAAAGCAGGGGAAGGAGCGCGATAACGAGCGAGGGGACCAGAACCATGTATAACCGGTTGATATCACCGATAATGACAGCCTGGCCTGCATAAAAAAGAAGAAAAAGGGCTAATATTCCCACGACCAGGTTTTCATTCAGATATTTCATAGGATTTTTCCCTGTTGCTGAGCAATTATCAGCTTATGGATACATAAGATTCACCGAAAAGGCTTATCCGTAACTCCAGGTTTGCCTGAAATACTATGATATACCACGTGAACGGATTGCTCACATATCTGCAGAAACTAAAAAGCAGTTTTTTTGTGCTTTATCCTGGTTATATCAACCGGACCTAAAGTGCCTGCACCTGAAATAATGATCCCGTCTCTGTGAGGGGGTACGAATAAAACAGATTAAAGCATTTTAAAAATCGTATGAAAACACCGTAAAACCTAAAAAATCGCAAATAATTCATTTAAAAGGGTCTTTGTTATTTATTGTCCCACCGGTTTTTCCGACAGGTCATAAAAATATATAAACTTCCCCGTATTATGAACACCCATGGATTCTGTTCAATTAAAAATTCAGGAACGGGCATTCCCGAGCAAGGGGAGAGCCCGGCTTCACGAGTCCCTGCTGGAAAAACTGGGTGTGGCAGAGGGAGACGAGCTTGAGCTGTACTGGAACGTCGAGGGAAAACCTGTCGTGGTGGCAGTTTTTGCCGACGCTCTCGTGGACGAAGGGCATATCAGGCTGAGCACCGAGGACATCGCAAGCCTCGGTGTACCGGCCGGAACCATCATTACCGTCAAAAAGAGACCCCCGCTGGGAGACCGCGTCAAAAAATCTGCGTCAGATACCGCGGAAGGAGTGAAATCCGCTGTTTCAAAGGCACCGGATTCCATAAAAGAAGGCGCCCATTCAGCATCCGAGAGTATTAAGGGTGGCGCAACGGCTGCAAAGGAGAGTATAGAGAAAGGAGCAGAAACCGTATCGAAAAAGATTGTTCCTGACAAAAAAGACAAAGACCTGTAAGAGAGGCTGGGGCATACATAATGGCTGACATATGGGTTGTAATCGTTAACAGCTGGCCAATCATCCTCCTCTTCATAGGTCTGATTATCATCTATTTCATCATCCGTGAAATGCGCCTGATGTTTGTAAAGACGAAACTGGCACAGATCGACCTTGAGAAGGAGAAGATCAACCTCATGAAGGCTGACATGGAGCAGAAAGGCAAACCCTTCTTCCGCGTCACTCCGGAGAAACTTGAAGAGATCAGGGTCATCGACGATGATAATGCCGTGCTGCAGACCGATATCTATGCCCGGCACAACGAGGTTGAGAAACGGATTGAGCGGCTGGAGAACAGGGTAAAATTAACAAAACTTGACCGAATGGTCGACAAGATCAAGAAAGAAGAGGAGCGACTGGGATGAGCGAGTTGTACGCGGATGAAACCGCACAGGGGACCGGTGCAGGCCAGTCCTTCAAGGACACCCTGGCCGGTATCCCCCGTTTCATCGATGATAAACTTCCTTCAATGGACAAGAAGCTGGATACGTATTTTGATTCGAATATTCCGGCAGTCATCGACGAATGGGGGCTGGTGACGAGTGTTCACTTAACCGAGCTTGAGAGGCGTCTCGAAAGGGTGACGAAGCAGATAACCCACCTTGAGAAGGGAAGGACTGTTCTTGAAACCAGGGCAAAGGCCCTCGACAGTGAGATATCGAAGCTGGAGGGAAAATGAAGGGATTTGACTCGTATATGGGGGGGTACATGGACCGGCGCATGAAACTCCTCATCGACGAATGGGACCTCGCGACCAGGGGGGACCTGAAGGATTTTACCACCAGGCTCCGTGTCATCGAGGACGAAGCGCGGTCATGTGCGGGTTTTGAAGCCACCGCGGGCGCAAAACTGACCGAGCTCGAGAACAGACTGAAGTACCTGAAGGAGAAGAGAAAATGACGGTCACGGAAGCACTCCTGATCATCCTGCTGATCCTCATCATCGGGTTTATCATCTACTATTATTTCAGGGGTTCGTCAGGACGGGTCCAGATCACACGACCCATGGAAAGCCGGGTCGACGAGTACCTGGACCGCCGGTTTGAATCTATCATCGACGAATGGGCGCTCGTTAACCGCGCAAAGGTCAAGAAGTTCAGGGCGGAGAAAGAAGGGGCCCTCGCAGCCGACGAAACACGGATGTCTTCGTTAAAGACATTCGAGCAGGAGATGGGCACCACCCTTGGGCAGATGGAGGAACGGATTGAAAATCTGGAAAAGCAGATCCCCGGGAAGTAACCGCTACCAGAAGAACGGCGAGGACCTTATCTCCCGCCTGAAGCGTGATATCTCCCGCGTGCGGAAACAGGGCGAACCACCGGACAAGGATACCGGGAGTTTCTCCCGGTTCCTGTGCGACCTCTGCAACGAGCCGTTCGCATACAGCGAACTCCGGCAGTGCGTCCTGTGCGGCAGGTGGGCGTGCCCCTCCTGCTGGACCGACGAGTATTATGTCTGCAACTCGTGCAACGGCATGATCAGGCTCCATACCCTGCAGGAAAACTGCAAAAAATAGATTTTTTAACCATTTCTTTTTCATTTTATACAATCTCGAATTTTTGCGGGTTTTGAAGATATTCAAATCATTATTCTGAAAATAAAAGTCACGGAATCGCCGCCGGGGCGCCCGTCGGGGGCGGCGACGTTTATCATTTTGAGGGTATGAGAAGTCAGGCAGTTCCCGCATATCTTGCGTAGTCAGGAACAACAAAACCCATGAGTTACAACGAAAATCCTCTTCTTCTGATTATTTCGCTCTGTTGACATCCTTATATCAATAAAACCTGTTGGATTTATTTTCTGACAGGAGGGGTTCTCACCCCTCCCTGCCCCACCCCGCTGAAGGATTGTCTCCGGGCAGAGTGAATCGGGACCCCGTGATATTTAAGAATTATTGGGCATGGTCACGGTCCCATTGTAGGAGCAGAGTAAAAAAATCAAAGAATTTAGATACCATCACTGGATTTCCGATGAAAATGCGGGAACAACCCACAATATAAGGAGATTTCGAATGGACATTTTCAGGGTCTGGGTGTGAACACACGTTCATGTGTGTTTCAACACAGCCGATTAATTTTCAATAAAATCGGGAACTTCGGTAATCCGGCATGAACACACCAATCAGGGCAGTTACGCCGTTACTATTTCCTGTTATACAAATCTATACCCGCCCGCAAACGGATAATAATCCAGACCGCTAAGCCCGGTCCCGGCGATGGATATATCAGAGAATACTCCCGATAATTTGATTTAAAGTCAGGCAGGCCCGATGATGGTGGCAGATATCCTCTCCCTTGTATTCCATGCTGACACGGAACTTGCATCCGTGGTCCACGAGTACGGGATATGGATCTACCTGCTTATCTTTCTTATTCTATTTATCGAGTTCGGGGTCGTATTCCTCCCCCTGACCGGGAATTCGCTCCTCTTTGTTGCCGGAATTGCTGCATCTGACGGCTCGATTGATCTCTTATCCCTGTTTATTGTCTCGGTCATCGCGGTCTATGCAGGATACGCCTTCAGTTACTTCACGGGCAGTTATTTCGGCCTGAAGTTCCTGCAGGACCGTTACCCTACGCTCTTTGACGGTGCCCACATTACGAAGACGACCGCTTTTTTCGACCGGTATGGATCAGAGGCCATCATTTTCTCGCATTTCGTCCCGGTCGTCAGGAAGTTTGCACCCTTCATGGCAGGCATCTGGCGGATGGACCGGAAAAGGTTTGAAATCTACAATGGTGCCGGTTCCTTTGCATGGGTCACCCCGCTTCTCCTCGCAGGGTACTTTGCAGGAAAACTGCCGTTCTTCCAGGCTATTCTTCCTTTCCTGACGATCATCGTGGCTATCACCATCGTGGTATCGCTGGCGGTGTCAATCTGGATGATGCGGAGAAAGTAAGGGGGGGGGAAGAATCCGGTCCGCGAATCGACAGGCGGATGAAAGAAAATATCGAATCGCAGGGATTTGACTGGAGAATGCGCATCACCACCGGGAGCGGTCCGTGCATGATTGAACCGCGGGTATCAAATATTTTTTATAACCTGACGTTGGTATTCCATATCAGAAACGGGGTTTTTCCATGAAAATATCTGTAGTTATCGTATGTGCTGCTCTTTTAATCTGTTTCCTGCCGGTTTCGGGGCTGGACCTGTCCCTTTTTCCCGATCAGCAGGCAAAATATCCTGCACTGGACAGTAAGACAACCCGGACGACATTCGACGATGTGAAGGGGAATTTCGTGAACAGGCCGGCGGGAATGGAGGCGCTCATCCAGAAGTTCCACACAGGGCAGGGCAGCGGGGTCAGCCCGTACCTGCCAGTGCCGGAACCGGATAACTATGTGCCAGTCCCGGTCCCTTTCCCGACCAGCAGCTACCGTGATTTCATCTCGAAATACCTGCAGAACCCGGCGAATCACAACTCCGGCATAGCCGGATCGCTCCTGGAAAATCACGGGACCAAAAAGACGCTTCCGGAGTTGCACGTACCTGTCATAACCCCGGCGCCAGGTGATGCCGGGATGAAGGTAGTGGAAGCAAACAACCAGTTTGCCATGGACCTCTATTCGGCATTGGTTGACGAAAACCCGGGTGACAACATCTTCTTTTCGCCGTGGAGCATCTCGTCGGCCCTTGCGGTCACCTATGAAGGAGCGAAAGGCTCTACTGCGGACGAGATCCGGTCCGTCTTCCATTTCCCGGCCGATGAATCGACGATGAGAAACGGATATCAAGAAATTACCGACGGGATAAACAGCGGGAATTCCGGGTTTACGTTAAAGACCGCCAATGCACTCTGGGCCGAGGAGAACTACACGTTCCTCCCCTCCTACCTCGATACAGCGGACCGGTATTACTCGGCCCGCGTGACCAACCTCAATTTCGTCAACAGACCCGAAGAGTCGCGACAGACCATCAACCGGTGGGTGGAGGACCAGACCGCACACAGGATTAAGAATCTGCTCCCGGCCGGGTCAATTCTTCCCGAAACCACGCTCGTGATCACCAATGCCATCTACTTCAAGGGAACATGGGCCACACAATTTAAGGAAGAAAACACCGCGAGCGAGAATTTCAGGGTCTCCCCAACGACGACCGTAATGGTCCCGATGATGAAACAGACCGATACGGGCGTTAAGTTCTGGTACGCGGAGACCGGTTCCTTCCAGGTGCTGGGGATGCCGTATGCAAGCCAGGGCGGAAAAGAACTCTCCATGCTCGTGCTCCTCCCGACGGACGATGACCTGGGCGGGGCGGAAGATTCCCTTGATGCAGGGACGCTTTCGGAACTGCGCCAGTCCCTCGTCTACCAGGAGGTAAAGGTCTGGTTCCCGAAGTTCAAGCTGGAAACCGGCTACCAGATGGCCGACACGCTCTCGGAGATGGGGATGCCGTCGGCATTCAACCCGGGCCAGGCCGATTTCTCGGGCATGGACGGGACCAGGATCCTCTCCATATCGCAGGTGTTTCACAAAGCATACGTTGACGTGAACGAGGAGGGGACCGAGGCTGCGGCCGCCACGGCGGTTATTATGGAGCGGAGCATGGCCCCTGCCGATCCGGTCCCCGTCTTCCGGGCCGATCATCCCTTCATCTTCCTCATACTGGACAACGAGTCAGGGAACATCCTGTTCATGGGCAGGGTGACGAACCCGGGTGAATGAAAACAAGATGAGAAGCGGGTAACAAGGAGCATATGTTGGGGAGGGGATGCCGGACTCTTCGAGGAGGGATCTTTTCCAGGTCAGATCAGGTTGCTGTAAGGAATCCCCAAAAAATTATTTCAGATAAAAATTACCCATTCGTCAAAAAATTCTCAATGATGCGATATACTTCTTCAGCATCAGCAATGGTGCCCTGTGCAGCAGCTTCATCATATGTACATCCATAATCAGCAGTTTTCCGGACAAATTTTTGCGTTTTTGGGATCTGTTGACATCCTGTTTTTACAGAGCCCAAAGTATTATATTATCTAAAATCGAACTCGGAAGTGCCGATTATATGCATTTTAAGGGAGGGAAATAATTATCAGGAAAATTCTTCTGTATACAGTCATCGTACTGATGCTCTGTATAGGCATCGTGATGGCTGATACCGGCGTCCCCCAGGTCCCGGAGACGCAGGGATTCACTACCTCCACCGCCATGTCAGCGGTGGGGACTGTTACGGAGACCGACAGCATCGTGAATATTATTGCAAATCGTGCAGATCCAACACTAGGTCAAATTCCATACCCCATACCCGCAGACCCCCCTGACATATCTATCATCGAATATATCAGCACCTATTCCGAGAATACCATCGCCGACCAGGGTCTCGTCACTTATACTAAAGGAATGATCACCGATACAACGGGGATGGCCACATCCAACCTTTATAATGTTCAGACCAACAGGTTAGTCGAATTCATCGGCAGTGATACCGGGAGGATGGTGTCGGATGAGAACACTGTCCTCGATGGGGCGGGTACCGCATTACTTCAAAGTACTATCATGATCTGTCCGTTCGCCAGCCCGGAGAACAATGTAAACCCGGACTTCTGTAATATCGTCCAGGAAGGGAGCAGTGTCGACCTTACCCTTGGTTCGCTTACCACCAGTAGTGAGCAGAGGTATATCATGAAATCTGCTGGTTTCGCTACCTACTATTCTGGCTTACTGTCGGAACTTCCAATCTCGGATCCGGGTGTGGAATCGAACTACAACATCAAGTTAACCGGATTGGGCGACATTCCTGCAATGGGCAGCGCTGAGTCTTATATCAATGTCCATATCCAAGAGGGCCACATTTTTATGTCTACCGACTATCCCTATTACCATAATAAAGCCGAGGATCTGGTGTATTCCGAGACTACGACCGCGAGCGGAGACATTACATTATTCCAGAAAGTACTTGGGTACAACTCGAAAATTACTGCCCCGGGGCAGCCCTGGCTGCTATGAGGATCTCCCACATTTTTTTATTTTTATTCGCTCTGTTGACATACTAGGATACCTACAAAATCCTTTGGTTTTTCAGGAATCGATTAACTGTATATGCAATACATTTGAGTTTTATTTCTTTCACCTGGGTTCTAAAACCGATTCCCCTCGCCGTCGTATACCTTTGATCTTCTGGTGATTCATTTATTTTGAGGATGTCAACAGAGCATCGACTATAAATAATTGCTAAGGAGCAGGGATGGGTTGGAGATTGGGATAAGAGAATCGAGAAATGTGCAAAGCGACTCGGACATTAAGTCAGAAAAAGTGCGCCGACCGGGACTCGAACCCGGGTTTAGGCGTTGGCAACGCCTAGTGATAACCACTACACTATCGGCGCAGTGCTCTACTAGATAGGCAGTGATGCATTATAAGTATATCGAAATTTCAGCAGATCGGGACAGAAAGAACGGTCCATCGCCTGCCAGCACGCTGCCGGAATCGTAAAGGTACTCCCCACAGCGGCGTATCATGATTCCACCACTATCTTCATACCGACAGGGTATCATCTGAAAAATCCTTTACGAATCACGGTTCTTCAGTACCGGAAAATCACGTGTATGCATGATGTGTATTGGCTGTTCTCATTTTCCCTCCGCAGGTTGCACTTAACCGCCCCCGATTTGCGCCCTGGCAGCGATTCAGTTACTATTCGCTCTCTCATCACGGATTTAGGTTTCTCTATACCTATACAAACAGCGAATAGGCGGTAAAAAATAATTCCAACAGTTTAATTAAAAAAGCACGCCAGATCCTATATCGATGATCCCCCTGATGATCGACCTTCACGGACGAATGGTTGTAATCTTCGGAGGGGGTACGGTCGGGGCCCGTAAGGCACGGTATTTCTGTAACGAGGCACGACTGAAGATAATCAGCCGGACGTTCAGCCCCGGTATTTCAGGTTTTCCGGCCGAGCGGATAACCCGTGACCTGTCTGACGCCGGCGACGAAGAACTGAAACGGTACCTTGACGGGGCATACATCGCAATCGCAACAACACCCGATCCCGACCTGAACAACCGGATCGGGAGACTCTGCGGTAAAATGGGCATCCTGTTCAACAATGCCCGCGGTGAGAAGGGCGACCTCCTGATCCCGTCGGTAACCGGCGGGGAGCATTACCTCCTCGCGATCAGCACCAGCGGGTCGAGCCCGGCAATATCACGGTACTTGCGGGAATACCTTGAAAATAACCGGCCGGGACTCGACAAAATGGTCCTGATCCAGGAACGGCTGCGGGAATACCTGGCAAAGAACGAAGATGATGAAGAGATGAGAAAGAAGGTGTTGTGGAGCGTGCTTTTGGACGAGGATATCTGGCAGGCACTCCCGTCCGGGGACGACTATGCATGGACCCTGGTAAAAGAGAGGTACCTGTAAATGCAGGACCCGCTTTTCTCCCCGGTGGCAATCGCAGGACTGTCACACCACTCGGCAAATGCAGCGGTGCTTGAAAAGTTCCGGTTCCCTGACGAGGAAGAGTTCCTGAAAAAAGCAAAGGAACGGTTCCGGGGCGTCATACTCCTGCAGACCTGCAACCGCGTCGAAGTAATCGTGCATGGTGAGGCCCCGGCACTCATCTCGTTTTTACAGGACCAGGGAAGGGACACGTTTTCGGTCCTCTCCGGTACCGAGGCCCTGCACCACCTCCTCGAGATCTCCTGCGGGGTCGACTCGATGATCGTCGGCGAAGACCAAATCATAGGGCAGCTCAAAAAAGCGCTGATGCAGGCGCAGGAGGCAGGAACGTCAAGCCCGATGCTCGACCTCTGCATCAACAAGGCAATCCATGTCGGCGTCGAGACGCGGAAGCGGACCCAGATCAACCGTGGTGCGGTCTCGATCGGGTCGGCCGCCGTCACGCTCGCCGAGGAGCAGCTCGGGAGCCTGCAGGGAAAACATATCCTCGTCATCGGCTCGGGCGAGATCGGGATGCTCGTCGCACAGGCACTCGCCGCAAAAGAACTGACAGCGATCTATGTCGCGAACCGCACCCACGAACGAGCCGAGATCCTCGCGAAGAAGATCGGCGGCAAGGCGGTCAGGCTCGATGAACTGAACCGGTACCTCCTCCTCTCCGATGTGGTGATTTCCTGCACCTCGGCACCACACCCCATCATCCACTGCGATGAGCTCGTTGACGTGATGAAAGGGAGGTGCTGGCCCCTCGACGGCCACCCGAGGCCACTGGTACTCATCGATATCGCCCAGCCAAGGGATGTAGAGGAAGGGGCCGATAAGATCGACGGGGTGCACCTCTTCTCGATCGACAGCCTCCGGAGGATCAACGAACTGACCATGTCCAACAGGAAGTCCGAAGCCGAAAAGGCGAGGCTGTTTATCGAGGAGGAGCTCAACCAGTTCATCCGCCTGTTAAACGGGAAAGCTGCCGACGATACCCTTGCCATCCTCCATACATGGGCCGAAGCAATCCGGACCAGGGAGCGGGACAGGGCAATCGCACGTACCGGCACCCGTGATGCCCGGACGTGCGAGATAATGGACGACCTCACCCGCGTGCTGGTAAACAAGCTCCTCTCGGACGTGACGGTGTCGATACGAATGTGTGCAGAGACCGGGGACCTCGAATCCGCAGAATCCCTCGTCTCTGCAGTAACCAAAGGTGAAAAACTGTGTTTCCGCAACGGAGAATGAGAAGGCTGCGGCAGAGGCCGGTATCCCCCCTGCTGTGTGAGTGCTCGCTACGAAAAAAAGAGCTGATAGCACCGGTATTTGTTGATGAGAATGCATTTTCCGCACTGCCGATCACATCCATGCCCGGCCAGTTCCGCTACCCGCTCTCTGACATCCCGGCAGTCGCGAAACGGTTGCATGATGCAGGAATAGGGGGAATACTGCTCTTTGGCATCCCCTCAAAAAAAGACCCCGAAGCCAGCGGGGCATTCGCCCCGGACGGTGTTGTCCAGTCCGCGGTCAGGGCCGTGAAAACCGCGGTCCCGGACATGGTGGTCATCACCGACGTCTGTGCCTGTGAATACACCGATCACGGCCACTGCGGGATAATCGGAAAGACCCGGCATGGACTGGACCTCCTCAATGACCCTTCGCTCGACCTCATGAACCGCATTGCGGTCAGCCATGCAGCATCCGGGGCCGATATTGTTGCACCATCGTGCATGCTCGACGGCGCGGTCGCATCCATCAGGAGTGCACTGGACGATGCCGGTCACGCCGATGTCCTGATCATGTCGTATTCGACAAAATTTTCAAGTGCGCTGTATGGCCCGTTCCGGGAAGCGGCCGAATCAGGATACTCCTTCGGCGACCGTTCCACGTACCAGATAAACCCTGCAAACGCTCGCGAGGCACTGAGGGAATCAGAAATTGACGTCGATGAAGGGGCAGATATACTCATGGTCAAGCCTGCAGGGCTCTACCTCGATATCCTCGCAGGTATCAGGTCATTCGGCCTCCCGGTTGCCGCTTACCAGGTCAGCGGTGAATATTCCCAGATCAAGGCGGCGGGAGAGAAAGGGTGGATAAATGAAAAGGCCGTCGCACTTGAAAGCCTCATATGCATCAAGCGGGCCGGGGCAGACCTGATTATTACGTATTTTGCCGAAGACGCGGCAGGGTGGCTGGATGAAAAGCAGTGAATTATTCGAAACGGCACGGGCACTGATGCCCGGCGGTGTGAGCAGCCCGGTGCGTGCAATCACCCCTTACCCGTTTTATACACGGGAAGCAGCCGGATCATCCCTGACAACGGTCGACGGGACAAAACTTCTCGACTGTTGCATGGCATACGGCCCGCTCATCCTCGGGCATGCACATCCCGACATCAGGCGTGCAATATCTGCCCAGCTGAAAAAGGGATGGCTCTATGGGACCCCTGCACCAATCGAGCCGGATTTTGCGTCTCTTGTTACCGGTGACCACGAGGGCATGGATATGGTCAGGTTTGTCTCGAGCGGCTCTGAGGCCACAATGGCGGCCATCCGCCTTGCACGGGGGTTCACCGGCAAAAAAGACATTATCAAGATGGAAGGCGGGTTTCACGGGGCCCATGACGGCGTGCTGGTCAAGGCAGGCTCCGGGGCCACGACACTCGGGATCCCGGACTCTGCCGGGGTCCTCCCTGACATCGTATCGCATACGAGACAGGTCCCCTACAACGACCCTGAAGCCCTCGAGGCCGTCATCTCAAAAAATAACGACATCGCTGCGTGCATTCTCGAACCGGTCATGGGAAATATCGGGCCGATACTCCCAAAAGCCGGTTACCTTGAGGGCGTTCGGGAGATTACCCGGGCACACGACGTCCTGCTTATCTTTGATGAAGTCATCACCGGCTACCGGCTCGGAATCGGCGGGGCACAGAAGAAATACGGCGTCCGTCCCGACCTGACAACACTCGGGAAGATCATCGGCGGCGGGCTCCCGATCGGTGCATTCGGAGGGAGACGCGAGATCATGCAGATGGTCGCACCAGCCGGCCCCGTATACCAGGCCGGGACGTTTTCCGGCAACCCGTTGAGCCTGACGGCCGGGTATGCAATGATTCAGTGGCTGCACGATCACCCCGGGATATACAGGTCACTCGATGATGCCACACGGTCAATAGAAGAGTCCCTCCCAAAAAATGCAGGCGGGTCTTTTGTCAGGCTCGGGTCCATGTTCAAGTACTTTTTCCGGGACAATGCGCCAGCGGACTACGTGCAGGCGAAGGAATGCAATGTGACCGCATTCCGGACCTTCTGGGAAAAAATGCTTAAATACGGAATATTTCTCCCGCCTTCGCAGTTTGAGACGAATTTTGTGTCAGCAGCACATTCAGGAACCGACATCGAGCAGATATCAGACGGCTACCGATCATGCCTGTAAAAATCGGAACGCGGGGGAGCCGCCTCGCGCTGGCACAGGCAGAAAAGGTCTGTTCTCTCCTGCTGGACCATGGAATAGAGGCGGAAGAGGTGATCATATCGACCAAAGGAGATACGGAAACCAGTGTCCCGCTACATGAAATAGGTGGGCAGGGCGTCTTTGTCCGGGCCCTCGACGATGCTATACTTGCAGGAGATATCGATGCCGCTGTCCACAGCATGAAAGATATCCCTGCAAAACGACCGGCCGGACTTGTTACAAGCGCTATTCTTAAGCGGGACTCTCCTGCCGACTTTATAGCGCACACGATCTCCCTTGATTCCGTCAGTGTCATCGGGACGTCGAGCACACGCCGGAAGGCGCAATTGTTACGGCATGATCCGTCGCTTGATATCAGGCAGCTCCGCGGGAACGTCGATACAAGACTGCGGAAACTCAGCGAGGGAGTATTTGATGCCATTATTCTTGCAGAGGCAGGCATGCAGAGGATGAACCTTTCCATAAGCGGTGAACGGCTCCCGCCGGATGTTTTTGTTCCTGCACCAAACCAGGGGACAATCGCGGTTGTCAGCCGGGAAGACCCTGCCCTGAGTGAAATATTTTCGCTTCTCGACCATGGACAGACACGTCAGGATGTCATGGCCGAGAGGGCTGTCATGGAAGAGGTCGGCGGGGGTTGTTTCACGCCGCAGGGGATATACTGTTCCGGCGGCCACCTCATCGCCGAGGTCCTCTCCCTCGACGGGACGAGGCGCGTACGGGTGGAAGATGACATAAAAACGCCGACCGATGCACGCAGGTGCGGGATGAAATTGCATAACGAGGCAAAGGAACTGATAGATGACGCGTACAGGGCACTTGGGATTGAAGATGAACGGTAAGGTATATCTCGTCGGATCAGGACCGGGCGGACTCGGTCTTCTCACGCAACGGGCACGGGAAGTGATTGACAGTGCAGAGGTTGTCCTTTATGACCAGCTGCCGGGCGAGGAGATCCTCGCATCACTCCCGGAAGGGGCGGAAAAAATCGACTGCGGAAAATACGGAAGCAGCCATACGCTCGAGCAGCATGAAATTGAAGAGCTGATGGTGGCACGGGCAAAGGAGGGAAAGAATGTCGTCCGGCTGAAAGGCGGGGACCCGTTCATGTTCGGGCGGGGCGGCGAGGAACTCGAGGTCCTGAAGCAGGAAGGGATCGGGGTTGAACTCGTGCCCGGGATCACCAGTGCCATTGCCGTCCCCGGCGCTGTCGGTATCCCCCTGACCCACCGGAAATTTGCATCCTCGGTCACTATCCTCACCGGGCATGAAGACCCGACAAAGCCCGAATCTGCACTCGACTGGGACCTCCTGGCGAAGGGACGCGGGACAATCGTAATCCTGATGGGTGTCAAAAACCTCCCGTTTATTGCGGAGGCACTCATAAAAAGCGGAAAAGATCCGTCCACACCGGTTGCAGTCATTGAAAACGGCCTCCGGCCGGACCAGAGGGTAACGACCGGTCCTCTCGGGGATATCGGGGCAATCGCGAAGAATGCCGGGGTCAGACCCCCGGCAGTGATTGTCATCGGCGGTGTCGTCAGCCTGTATAACAAGGATGAACTCCCGCTCATACCATTCTGATCATACCCCTGTCCCCTGCACCATTTTTAAAAACACCTTTTTGCTGCACGGAAAGGAGCCGTTGTGCGTTTCGGGCGTCCGGGCGCCCGCACACTAAGCCGGGGAGCATTCCCGGGGTTCCGGAAGCGGGCAGAAAAGAATGAATTCAATTATTTATACATAAAATTTGCTTTAACTGCCAAAAAATCCTAAAATTAGAGTTTATTATGAAAACAAGGGTTAATACAATAAAACAACCGTACTTTAATGAGGTGACGAATGGATCTTCCCGGCGGACCAACCAAAGATGAAATAATGGCAATCTCGCTTTTCAAACTTGGTTTGCAAAAAGATGATGTTTTTGCCGATATCGGATGCGGAACCGGGAAGGTTTCGATCTCTGCTGCCCCCCTGGTCAGGAAGGTATACGCGATTGACCGTAGGGATGAGGCAGTTGAATGCGCCAGAACCGAAGTCCACAGGTCCGGCCTTTCCAATATTGATGTCTGCCACGGTGAGGCCGTGGACTTTCTTCGGTCTGTCAGCCGGATAGATGTCGCCTTTGTCGGGGGATCACGACAGCTGGAAGACGTCCTTACCCTGCTGAAATCACTCGGGACACGGACAATCGTCGTCAATGCAGTGATGCTCGAAACGGTTACTACAGCGGTGAAAACAATGCAGGAACTTGGAATTTTTAAAGAAGCAGTCCACGCAGGGATTTCGCGATCATATCCCATCGGGAAGGGCATCATGTTTAAGCCCCTTGACCCGGTGTATATCATAGTGGGAGGTGAAAACAGGTGCTGACAGGACTGGGACTCGGACCCGGGGAGCCGGAGCTCCTGACGTTGCGGGCGGTACGGCTCCTGCAGGAGGCAGACGGGGTCTTTGTCCCCGGAAGGATTGCACACAACCTTGTCAGCCCCTATCGCGATGCCGAAATCCTCGACTTTCCCATGACCGACGACGAGGCGTACATCAGTGCCTGCATGGAAAAGAATGCGGACCGTATTGCCGTTGTCGCACGGGACGGCCTCGCAGTGCTTGGTATCCTCGGCGACCCCAATTTTTTCTCGACTTTCTCACGCCTCTGCGAGGTGATGCATGAAAAATATCCTGACATCCCCTGCACAACGGAGCCCGGTATCTCCTCGATAACCGCGTTTGCATCGGTTGCCGGCATTGCACTGTCAGACGGGTTTACCGTCAGTGACGGGGGCGAGCCGAAGGTGCGGATTCTCTTAAAGGTACGAAAACCCCGGGAGACCACCGAAAAACTGAGAGGTGAAGGCTACTCTTCATTCGTCCTTGTTGAACGGATGTTCATGGACCAGATGAGGGTGTATAAAAATAACGACCTTCCCGAGACCTGCGACTATATGAGCATACTCTACGCGGGGCGCTGACGTGGAACCCGTATACTTTGTCGGTGCAGGTCCCGGAGATCCCGGCCTCATCACCGTAAAAGGAAAAAATCTGCTCATGTCGGCGGATGTGCTCATCTATACCGGGTCGCTTGTCAACCCCGGGCTTGTGGCCGAGTCGCCGGCACAGGTGAAACTTGACAGCTGGGGAATGAGCCTCGAGGAGATCGTCGGTTCGATCGTACAGGATGTCAAAGGGGGCAAACGTGTCGTCAGGCTCCACTCGGGCGACCCCTCGATTTTCGGAGCGATCGTGGAGCAGATCAGGGAGCTTGAAAAGCATAATATCGACTGCGTTGTTGTCCCCGGGGTTTCCTCCATGTTCGGTGCGGCGGCTGCCCTGCAGGTCCAGCTGACGCTCGGCGGCGTTGCAGATACCGTCATTGTGACCCGGCCTGCGGGTGCAACACTCGAAAGCGACGAAATCAGGGAATTATCCCGGCACAAGGCAACAATGGTCGTATTTCTGGGTACGGAAAAATTCGAGGACGTCCTTTCACGGGTGGAATACCCGCCGGAGACTCCTGCTGCAGTGGTCTATCATGCGACATGGCCTGACCAGAAAATCGTGACCGGGACTGTTGCAGACATCGCCAAAAAAGCCCGCGCTGCAGGAATTGAGCGGACCGCCCTCCTGATCATCGGGGGTGTCATCGACCCCGGCCACTTCGGGCACAGGAGGTCTGTACTCTATTCATGACTGATGTTGTCGTATCCCTCCCGCGGTTCGCTGAACAGGCAGAGAAGATCGCAGGGCACCTCGGTGCCGACCTCTGCCTCTACGGCGAGAAAGAGTTTGATCAGCTCTTCAGGGAGTATGACCGGATCGTGGCACTGATGTCGGTGGGGATCGTTGTAAGGAAAATTGCGCCGCTCATCACTGACAAGTGGTCTGACCCGGCCGTCGTCGTTGTCAGCCCTGACTGCCGGTATGTGATCCCCCTTGTCGGCGGGCATCACGGTGCAAACGAACTGGCCCGCAGCATATCAGGTCTTGGCTTAGAACCGGTCATTACAACTGCTACCGAGACCGCCGGGAAAATATCGGTTGAGGGGGTGGCCCGTGATACGGGATATACGATCCTGAACCGCGAATCCACCCGCCAGGTCAATGCAGCCGCCCTTGATGACCGGCTCTCGGTATACTCCGTAGACAGTCCTGCCATCGTCCTTGCAGGTCCGGGTGTGTCGGTCCTCGTGCGTGACGGGACTTATTCTGTCGGGATCGGGTGCAGGAGGGGCATCCGGAAAGAGGAAGTGGCAACCGCTGTAATGACGTGCCTTTCAGAACTTTCTATTGAGAAGGACGATGTCATGATATATTCAACGACCGATAAAAAAGCAGGTGAAGCAGGCCTTATGGCAGGAATACGGATGCTCGGGGGGGTCCTCCTCTTCCTGGATGACGAGACCATCGGCGCCTTTCCCGGCCCGAGTACCTCGGGTGCGTCCCGCATCGGCCTTCAAGGGGTCGCGGAGCCCTGTGCACTCGCATCATCAAAGCAAAAAGAACTTGTCATGAACAAACGTGTATTCGGGAGAGTGACCATTGCCGTCGCACAATAACACTTCAGGAAAACTTTATATCGTAGGGGCAGGCCCCGGAAACCTTGAACAGATGACAGAACGGGCAAAAAATGCCCTCCTTGCATCCGATTATATCATTGGCAACGACTCCTACCTGGTGCCGCTGATGCCCCTTATCGGTGAGCGGACGGTTATTAAAAGCTCGATGGGAAAAGAAGTCGGGCGGGCACAACGCTCGATTGAACTCGCAGAAAGTTCGGTAGTATCAATAGTCAGTGGCGGTGACCCGGGCGTGTACGGAATGGCCGGGATCGTCCTTGAAGTGCTGGAAAAATCGGGAAAGGAGATCGACGTCGAGGTTATCCCGGGCGTCACTGCTGCAAATGCCGCAGCCTCACTGCTTGGTTCGCCATTGTCAGGAGATTTTGCGGTTATCAGCCTCTCTGATCTCCTGGTGCCGATAGAGGTGATAGAAAAACGTCTCAATGCCTCGTTCTCGATGGAGATCCCGGTTGTCCTCTACAACCCGAAAAGCAGGGGCAGACCTCATAACCTTGCACTCGCAATTGAGATTGCACGAAAATACCGGGACGGGTCAACTCCGGTCGGCGTGGTAAAAAACGCGTACCGGGAGGGTGAAGAGACTATCGTGACCACGCTCGGCAGCATTGAGGCGGTATACGAACAAGTCGACATGCATTCCTCCGTCATTATCGGCGGCAGTGAAAGCAGGATATGGAGGATGGGAAACAATGTCAAAGGAATCATCACACCGCGTGGATACCACAGGAAATACATATACTGATCTTGGGGCCCATACCCGCGAGGCCTTTGAAATTTCTGAAAAAAGCCGGAAACTTGCCCGGAAAATCATTGGAAACGAGACCGTGGAGGACCGTGTCAGGCAGCGGTGTTCGGTTGCAGTCGGGGACTTTGCAATGGCTGACCTCCTCGAGTTCAGGCTCGAGCCTGTGAATGCCGGCATCCTGGCCCTTGAAAGGGGGGCCCCCCTCATCTGTGACATCAGGATGGTCCAGGTCGGCATACAGAAGAGGGGTCACCGGAGCGATGTCCTCTGTGCTCTTGATTATGGCTCGGACCTTGCGGTAAAAGAGGGTTTCACCCGGACATCCGCAGGGTTCCGCGCTATGCAGGACCGCCTTGACGCTGCAGTCATCGTTATCGGGAACGCTCCTTCGGCACTATTGTCGGTGTGTGAGATGGTTCGACAGGGGATAATACCTGCACTCGTCATTGGCACACCGGTAGGATTCGTCAACGCCGCTGAATCAAAGGAAGAACTCAGGAAAATGCCTGTCCCGTCCATATCCAACACCGGGACGCGGGGAGGCACCCCTGTTGCAGTCGCCGCGATAAACGAGATTATCACCATCTTCTCAGAAATTTCAAAGGAAAAAGAGCAATAATGAGATCCAGGGACCCTGTCACAGGTTTTGTCTATCCGGAAGAGTGGGTTTCGGCCTGCCGGGACCCGGATGCACTCGGGCTGGCACGGGCAGGTCGTGCTGTTCTTACCTCGTCAGGCAGGGTGCTCATGCGAGGATTTACGACCGGGACGACCGCTGCGGCAGCCTGTAAGGCAGCCATTCTTTCATTGAACGGCGAAATAAAATCGGTAGAGGTAAAAGTCCCGGCCGGCCTCACGATCGATGTCCCGGTATCCGGCAGGGGCGGCCACGCGGTATGCCACAAATATGCCGGAGACTACCCCGGTGATGTAACCGCAGGGATCGCATTCGTGGCAGAGTACCAGACGGGTGACGGTTGCATTTCACTTGTCGCAGGAGAAGGAATCGGGCGTTTTTCCCGCGCAACACCACGCTACGGGAAAGGCGAACCCGCGATAAGTCCGCCGGCACGGGACTGCATACTGCGGTCAATTGAGGAGGCAATAGAAACGAGCGGTCTCGAAGGAGCACGGATCATCCTTTCCGTCCCGGATGGCAAGTGCATCGCAGAAAAAACCCTGAATCCCGTCATAGGTATCACCGGGGGGATATCTGTCCTCGGCACGACCGGGCTCGTCGAGCCATGGGACGATCACATGTGCGAGGCGGTCATGGAGAGGGTTTCCGGGTCAGGGAGAATGGTCCTCACCACCGGCCGGATCGGAATGCAGTACTCACGCATGCTGTTCCCGGACCACGACGTGATCCTTGTCGGCGGGAAAATAAAGGAGGCGCTTTCCCACGCCAGGGGAGAAGTGATCCTCTGCGGGCTGCCCGGCCTGGTGCTCCGTTATGCAGACCCGCAGATCCTTGAGGGTTCAGGGTATGTCACGGTCGAAGAGCTGTGCGAAGACCCGTCGTTTGGAGACCGCCTCGCCCGTGCGGTTACCCTGTTCCATACCCGCCACCCCGGCGTCAGGGTCGTCATCTTCGACAGGAGAGGCAGTGTTCTCGGTGATTTTCAATGAAGATCGTCGGTGTCGGTTGCGGTCCGGGTATGCTCACTGCCGATGCAGTCATGGTCATTTCGGGCGCACGGCTCATCTACGGCTCAACACGGGCCATTGAGATCGCACGGGGGATAATCCCGCCCGGTTGCGAAGTTTACGAAATTACGAATTACCGCAGCTTACGCGAACTCCCGGAAGGGGCGGTGGTCCTCTCAACAGGCGACCCGATGCTCGCCGGTCTCGGGTACCTTCCTGGAGAAGTCATCCCGGGAATCTCATCCCTGCAGGTCGCCCTTGCACGCCTCCACATCCCGATGGCAGGGATCTCGATTGTTGTCGCACACGGGCGGGACCATGCAGGGTCGCTTTACCAGATGTCCGACGAGCTCCGCAGGGGAAAGATCGTGTTCCTCCTCGCAGACCCCGGGTTTGATATCGGGCAGGCAGCAGAAAGGGCACGTGATGCCTGTGGCATGTGCCGCATCGTGCTCTGTGAAGAGCTCGGCTACCCTGACGAGAGAATTGTAACCGGCTCCCCTGACAATGTGCCCGTTCCTGAAAAGGACCTTTATTCCCTCATTATCGGGCACTGGTCCGACCGGTAGGACCGGCAGCACTG
Source organism: Methanoregulaceae archaeon (assembly GCA_041305745.1). Lineage (GTDB taxonomy): Archaea > Halobacteriota > Methanomicrobia > Methanomicrobiales > Methanospirillaceae > UBA467. Next base: position 25,665 of record JBFYKV010000034.1, read on the forward strand.
TTTCTTTCCTTCATCCGCGATATACAGCCGTTTGCGTCATCACTGCTCCCTGAATTACCCCCGGATACCACAAGAGAATATAAGCATACCCTGCATATCCTGTTATAGAAAGGATTTCAGAGGATTCAAATGGATAAAAATATTAAACGGCAGATCAGCCTCGTATGCTTTACCATTGGTATCGTCTTTGTGATCATTCCCGACCTGAAGCGGTTCAGCACTATCGACCTCGGCTTCAGCTGGCCATTTGACCTGATGTTCTATACAGGTCTGCTCCTGATGATCATCGGGTACTACCTGAGAGGCTGATAATCAGGGGAAACTCCCTTTTCCGGAGACCTATATCTTGTATCCCGGTTCGGTATGATCAGGTCCGCCTTCGTATCTTTCCCACGGCGATGGCGCGTTTTACCAGTCTTCACGGTATTTGCAAGGTATCCCTCCGGTCAGACGGTAAAAGAGAACAGTTTTATACGGGATCTTCCCAGAGACCGTTTCACTCCATGAAAGAAGTCTATTTTTTAAGTGAAACCATCCTGCCGTCATCTGAAAGGAACCCTTCCTTTTCCAGCTGTCCGATAAGTGTCCGGCACCGTGAATCATCCCCCGGGAATTTCTCTAATAGGGTATCTTTTTCCATTCTGCCTTCCTGAATGAGAGTCCTGATAATTTCTCCCCGTATCTGGCGATCCGATCCCTCAAAGTTACCCTGTTTCCTGTAATGCCGGCTCCTTTTATTCGGGTTAGGGATATTCTTTCCAAGATAAGCCCCGTAATCCATCAGGGCCCAGTACCATTCCCCTGGATTGGCCGGATCAAGCATCCGGGCAACCAGTGGCAGGATTTCACTATCGTGCACATCCTCGCGGTCAGCAAAAAAACAGTGAATAAAAACCCTCCGTATGTTTGTTTCGATAAAAACAGAGGGTTTATTGAGGGCAAATGCAACGATCGACGATGCCGTTGCCGCACCGATGCCGGGCAGTGCTACCAGGTCTTTTTCATCCTGTGGTAGAACACCCCCGTACGTATCGCATACCCGTTCCGCAATTTTTTTCAGCGACAGTGCCCTCCGGTTGTACCCGAGGCCCTGCCATTCCTCAAGGACATCGTCAAGATTCGCCCGTGAAAGCACCTGGAAATCGGGGAAACGTGCGATAAAGGAAGTATATTTTTCATTTACCCTGCCAACCTGCGTCTGCTGGAGCATAATCTCTGATACAAGAATGCAGTACGGGTCACGTGTCCTCCTCCAGGGGAAGTCACGGCCGTATTTTTTGTAGAAACTGTAAATGAATCCCCGGAACGTTTCCGGATCGCACGGTTTTCCGCTCATATTCCCACGCACGGATGCCCGGAAACCACGCCGGGACCACCAGATCATGTTTTATAATAACAGCTCGTCGTTTCATTATGAATATCCCTTCGGAATCCTGCCGGGAATGGAAGGGACGACCAGGCCGCGATGACCGGGTGCACGAATATAATCCATGTCATTACCTTAAAAAATACCTCCCAGAAGGTTGTTAAATGAAAATCGGATATCCCTGTATCAATAGATCGGTTGAGTGCCGGGGAAACCGGACCTTCCGGCTGGCCTCGTACTCTGAAGAGAAACTCATTGCGACAGCGGGGGCAAATATTGAATGTTTAAAGGCGGTCCTTCATTACAATATATCGCATGGGATGCTCTTTTTCAGGATCAGTTCGGATGTCATCCCTTTTGCGTCGCACCCTGTCATGACCGCCGACTGGCAGGGCTGTTTCCGGGACGACCTCAAAGAGGCAGGCGAAATCGTCAGGTCTTCCGGGATGAGAATATCGATGCACCCCGACCAGTTCATTGTCCTTAACTCACCACGGGAAGAGGTAGTCTCGAGAAGTATCGCAGAACTGGAATACCATGCAGACCTCCTCGATCTCATGGACCTTGACGCATCCGCAAAAATTCAGCTCCATGCCGGTGGCAGGTACGGCGATTCAGGTACGGCAATGGAGAGGTTTATCTCGGTATACCGGGAACGGCTCCCTGATAACGTGAGGACCCGCCTGGTCATCGAGAATGACGACCGGAATTACCCGGTCAAAGACTGCCTTGACATCAGTGAAAAAACCGGTGTGCCGGTATTGTTCGACTATTTTCACCACGGCCTGCTTTCACACGGGGAGGATTTGCCCGGAGTACTCGAGGAGGTATTCTCAACGTGGCACGGGCCACACGGTCTCCCCATGGTCGACTACAGTTCCCAGGAACCGGGATCGCGGTCCGGCACCCATGCACGGACGCTTGACCCGATGAATTTTAATGATTTCATCCGGAAAACAGGAAATTACGATTTTGACATCATGCTCGAGATAAAAGACAAGGAGAAGAGTGCCGAAAAAGTCCTCGGAATCCTCAAACATGATCCCCGGCTGGTCACCCTGAGGACGCAATGATCGCAGAAGAGCGGGTATCGGTCCTTAATTCAAAAACACTGCGCCAGGGAGAGTATTGCATCTACTGGATGCAGTCTTCCCACCGGGCCGGACATAACCCCGCCCTCGAATATGCCATTCTGCGGGCGAACCGGTGCCATCTGCCACTGGTTGTATACAGCGGGATTGATGAGACATATCCGTCTGCCAACCTCCGCCATTATACGTTCATGCTGCAGGGCATTTTTGAAACCGCTCGGAAACTTGAGGAGAGAGGTCTGCTTGTCGTTTTACGGAGGGAAAACCCGCCGGCAGGCGTCGTTGAACTGGCCGGGAAGGCTGCATTCGTCGTGACCGACGTCGGTTACCTTCGGATCCAGCGGAAATGGTATGAACATGTTGCGGAACATGTCCCGTGCCCGGTGATAGCCGTCGAAGGAAACATTGTCGTCCCGGTAAAAACCGCATCACAAAAGCAGGAGTATTCTGCCGCGACATTCCGGCCCAAATTATCGCGGCTCATTTCACGGTTCCTGGATCTGCCGGACCGGGTCGAACCCGTGAAACCTTCGGAACGGATGGAGATCCCAACCATCATCCGCAAGGATCCGGGAGAAATAATCGGATCGCTTTCTACAGACCGGCGTGTGGGGCCTTCACCGTTTTTTACCGGGGGTCCAACGCACGCGGATGCCCGGCTGCAGAAATTTCTCATGAACGGTCTTGACAGCTACCCGGATTCCGGGAACGACCCTGCAAGAGGAGTGAGTTCAGATTTGAGCCCGTACCTCCACTACGGACAGATATCACCCGTTCATGTTGCCCGCGAAATACTCGTCACCGGGCACCCCTCGGGCCCGGCATACCTTGAGGAACTGGTAGTCAGGCGTGAACTGGCTGTTAACTATGTCTTTTACAACCCGGACTACGATACAATCGCCGGGATTCCTTCCTGGGCCCGGACATCACTGGACCTTCACAGGAACGACCGGCGGGAGTATTTGTACACCGGCCAGGAGCTCGAATCTGCCGCAACCCACGATTCAGCATGGAACGCCGCGCAACGACAGATGGTCTGCACAGGAAAGATGCAGGGCTATATGCGCATGTACTGGGGGAAAAAGATCATCGAATGGTCACCTGACCCGGAAACAGCCTTTCTGCGTGCCCGGTACCTGAACGACCGGTACGAACTGGACGGCCGTGACCCGAACGGGTATACCGGTATCGCATGGTGTTTCGGGACCCACGACCGCCCGTGGAAGGAACGGGCGATATTCGGCAAGGTCAGGTATATGAATCATGAGGGTCTCAAAAGAAAATTCAGGATGGATAATTACGAGAAATTAGTGGACGGCCTCTGTAAAGAGGTATAAATATCACCTCTTTCAGGCGTGGGGATAATTTTTTGATACATACCCTCTGCAACGGTAAAATAAGAGGCGGAGAATGCAGGCCTCATTATTTATCCAGACCCGGAAATCAAAACCCTGCAAAAAGCCACTTTAAAACAATGTTTCCTGCCCGACGCTTTTGATCAGGTCCGGGCTGTCAGCGGATGCCGAATTAACAGCTGGCGATACCTGGTACGCCTCAAGGAGATGGGAGGGATATGGCTCAAGGAGACGGCCCAGGTCTCCCGGTTGCCAGGCAGGGGCCGATATCCACGTATCTTCCATGGTTTCTCCGAGTATTGCGGGCATGCGATCGTGGATCGGTGCAACCACCGAATCGGGTAGTGTTGTAATAATCGCACATGTCAGGACCAGTTCCTGTCCCGGTGCCTGCCACCCTTCATAAATACCTGCAAATGCGAACAGCCTCCCGTCTTTCCGGCGGATGTAATACGGTATTTTTTTCCCGCCCTCGTGTTTCCACTCGTAAAACCCTGTTGCAGGGATAAGGCACCGCCTCTGAAGGGCGGCGTTGCGGAAAAATTTCTTTTCGAGGAGATTTTCTGCACGTGCGTTGATGAAATGCCCGAATTTCGGCTCTTTTGTCCACGACGGGACCAGTCCCCAGCTCATGGACGTAAGCAGGCGCGGGCTGCCCTCCTCATGACCCGGAATAACCACCGGCACCTGCTGGGACGGCGCAATATTGTAACGCGGTTCTATCGTGACAGATGATTCGGCAACACCAAACCGCTCGCTAAACCCGACTGTCACGGTGATGGTGAACCTTCCGCACATAGGTACCTGATTTTTTCCGGCATTCTAATCAATGTGCCCCTGCTTACCCGCCTCAACCGACAGGATATCAAGCAGGTCCCGGATATCATCAAGGATAAAGTGTGCAGGGGCATCCACGTACCGATCGGCGTTTGCGTCACCGTAACGGGCATAGGCAGTCAGCACACCGAGACTGTTCCCAGGTGCAATATCCCGCCTTATACTGTCACCGATAATCATGGTCTCATCCGGTTTTGCCGACAGGAAATGCATCGCATACTGGAACGGTGCCGGGTCCGGCTTTTTCTTCCCGGTCGTATCGCACGTGACGATCGAATTGAATAACCCGCGGAGACCGGTTTTTTCAAGCCGCACGAATGCATCCCGGTCATGTGCATCGGTCACCACGGCGAGTTTATAGCCGTTTCCTGCCAGGATTGAGAGGGTTTCATACACTCCGGGATAGGGAGAGACTAATGATAATTTGATATCATGGTACATCCGGCAGCACACGTCAAATCCCGGTTCCGTGTAACAGCAGGCATCGTTCATATAATCCCGTATATGTGCCGTATTTTCGTACCCGTACACCCCGCGGGTAAAATATGTATACAGGTATTCCCCGTCATCTCTTCCAAGATATTCTGAAATTGCATGGCAGGCCTTCTTTTTTACCCCGACCAGATCGAAAAGGGTATTGTCCATATCAAAAAGCAGCGTCCGTATACCCCTGACCGTTGTGCACAAGCGTGTCTGCATCCTTAAGGAAATGTCTGTTTTTCCGGATTTTATCCTTTCGATGGCGGCAGCAGGGGTGCATAAAAACTATCAACAAAAAGGGGCTTCTATTCCATTCAGAGAGGTTTTTCTGTGATTCTTAAAAAGATCGTTTCGGAAGGACTGGCCCACAATTCATATTTCATCAGTGCAGGGGGTGAAGCAGCAGTTATCGACCCGCGGAGGGACTGCGATGTATACCTCGGTCTCGCGCAGTCCCTGCAGGTCAGGATAACACACATTTTTGAGACCCACAGGAATGAAGATTATGTTTCCGGGTCGCAGGAGCTTGCGCACCGCTGCGGTGCAGGGATTTATCACGGCTCAAACCCGGCATTTACCTTCGGGCAACGTGTTAAGGACGGGGATACATTTACACTGGGGAGCCTCGAACTGAGAGTGCACGAGACTCCGGGTCATACCCCTGACAGTATCAGTATCTCAGTGGCTGACAGGGACATATCCCCGGATGTTTTTATTATTTTCACCGGAGATGCCCTTTTTGCCGGCGATACCGGAAGAACCAACTTTTTTGGAGAGGATAAAACCGCATGGGCATCAGGACTGCACTACGACAGTATTACCACTAAAATCCTCAGCGCTGGTGACGGGGCAGTCGTGTGCCCTGCGCATGGTGCAGGATCCGTCTGCGGCTCGGAGATAAACGACCATGAATTAACGACAGTGGGATACGAGAAAGTAACAAATCCTCTCCTTAAACTCAACCGGGACGATTTCGTCGCATACAAGGTAAAAGAGCACCATTACATGCCACCCTATTTCAAAAAGATGAACGAGCTGAACAGCACCGGCGCACCCCTGATCCATCATCTCCCGGACATCCCGGCGTTCAGTCTCCGTATCATGCAGGAGTATGTTCAAAAAGGAGCTCAGATCGTTGATATCCGGAGCCCCACCTCTTTTGCCGCCGGCCATATCCCCGGCAGCCTCTCGATCTGGAGAGCAGGTATTCCTGCATATGCCGGCTGGTACCTGAATTACAATGACCCGATCGTGCTGGTCGACGATTTTTCCCTGGATCTCGGGGAGGTAATACGGCATTTTGTCAGGCTTGGATACGATAACCTTTCAGGGTACCTTTCAGGAGGTTTCCCGGCATGGTCAGGGAGCGGGGGAGAAATCAGCCGGATTGGTGCATGGTCGGTGAAGAAACTGCATGAAAAACCCGGGAGGCAGGATCTCTTCGTACTGGATGTGCGGGACATTGCAAACAGGGAAAAATATGGATTTATTCCGGGATCATCCCATATTTATGCAGGGGAACTGCCAGAGGAATCGGGAAAAGTCCCAAAAGGGAAAAGATTGTCGTCTACTGTGATGCCGGTTACAAAGGTGGCCTTGCAGCAAGTTTCCTCAGGAAATCAGGATGTGATGATGTTGCCAATATCCTCGGCGGCATGGGCGCATGGTTAAACGCCGGATATCCCGTAGAAAAGTAATTAAAAAAATATTAGCCCCACAAAATTAAATAAAAACATTTTACTTTTTTGCGTATGCGATTCGCACAATAAAATTTGAGAAGGTTTATCTATCAACGGAAAAAATTCAGACAAAGTGAGGACCATGGAAATTGTAAAGATCCCACGGATGGATAAAAAAGAATACGACAACCTTATCGAAGAAGGTTACGTATGCCGCATAGCCTTCCAGGGGGAGAAATATCCATATATCGCCCCGTTCCTGTACGTTTTCGACGGAAAATTCCTGTATTTCCTATCGACAAAATATGGTAAGAAGATTGAATATTTCAGGAAAAGCCCGTATGTTGCCGTTGAAATAGAGAAATACACCAAAGACCTCTCGTGCTATACGTTCATCACGCTTCCCGGCTACCTGACAGAAGTCACCGATTCAATCGAGAAAAAAATAATCAGGCAGGAATTTGTCGAGCTGATAACGGAGAAGCACCTTTCAAACAACATTCTTGCAGCGCTCGGCCACTCCCCGCAGGACCCGCCCGAAGCGATAGCAAAGGAGGAGCGATCGCTCGTCTGGAAACTGGTCGGGGTAAAGGACCTTGTCGCGTTAAAGAGCCTCTGAAACCGGACTGGTCAGCATGACCTTCTCATGACTCTTTTTTTGTAATTCCCAGTAATTCCCGCATTTTATCCCTGTCAGTCAATGGCTGGCTGCACCTGTTCCCGAGACAGATATATGCAGTACTTAACCCTCCCTCCATCTTCATCGGCCGGCAGAAAGGAGCAATAGCGGTAATATCCGTATCTTTTTCTCCGTCCCTGAACAGCGCGACTCCTGACGGAAGAAAATTCCGGTGTATGATATCAATCATTTCGCAGGTATCAGGTGCACCTCTCCTCCCGACGATAACCACGTCCTGCGACGGTCCCGCGGCCCGGTCCAGCCCTGCCAGATAAAACGTATACGAGGAGGGTGATGCGGAAACAACCGGTGAAAACTGCCTGGCCATCTCTGATGCACGCGCCTCGTACGTGCTCTCCCCGGTCAGCCCCGACAGGCGGACAAGGTTATAGAGCTGCACCGAATTGGCCGACGGCAACGCACCGTCATAGAGGTCTTTTTGCCTGACAAGGAGGTCTGATGACTGATCGTCTGAAACGAAATACCCGGGCGATTTGCGGTCATAAAAATGGCTGTAGAAGTATTCATCGAGTCCGATTGCAGATTTTAAGTAGTGTGGCTGGAACGATGCCTGGTATAGTTCGGTCAGCCCCCAGATAAGAAATGCATAATCGGTTGCCTGCCCCCTGATTCCGGATTTTCCCTGGCGGTAACGGTGCAGGATCCCCCCGTCATCCCCAGACATCTGCAGGAGGATGAAATCCGCTGCTTTTTCTGCCAGGTGACGGTACCGTGACTCCCCAAAGACCATTGCACCGCGAGCAAATGCGGCGATCATCAGCCCGTTCCAGTCGGCAAGGATCTTGTCATCTTTGAGTGGCGGTATTCTCCGGCAACGCTCATCCAGCAGGCGTTTTCTTACGTCATTTATCCGCTGCATGAATTCATCGCGTCCCAGCCCGAGACGGGAAGCATGCCCATCAGGGGATGCCGTCATATGAAGGATATTATTTCCGTTCCGTTCACCTGTCCCGGGATCTGAAAAATTGCCTGTTGTCGTTACGCGGTAGACATTGTGGACAAATGAGGCTGTTTCGGGATCAAAAAGCGAATCGATCTCCTTTCTGGTCCAGAGATAATACTTCCCTTCCTCACCTTCGCTGTCGGCGTCCAGCGCCGAATAGAACCCTCCCTCCGGGGAGGTCATCTCCCGTTCAACATAGGTGAGACATTCACACGCTATCCGTTTGTATTCGGGGTTATTCGTGATCTGAAACGCCTCACAACAGGCGATGACGGCAAGCGCCTGGTCGTACAGCATCTTTTCAAAATGCGGGACAAGCCACCTTGAATCGGTTGAATAACGGTGGAACCCGTACCCGGCCTGGTCATAGATCCCCCCGTATCCCATCATCTTCAACGTTTTTTCTGCCATCTCCAGTGCCTGGTCATTCCCGGAGCGCTTCCAGTACCTCATGAGGAACATCAGCACGTGCGGCATCGGGAATTTTGGTGCATTCCCAAACCCGCCGTTCATGCGGTCGTACCGTACCCGAAGATCAGAAAACGCCTGTTCAAAAAGTTTTATTGCCGGTATTCTCGATCCTGAACCACCGGGAGACTTCTGAAGCGCCTTTATATATGACTCTGCCGACATCCTCATCTTCCCTTCCTCGTCGTTCCACATCCGGGCAATCGCAGGGAGAATATCGAGAAGTCCCGGCTGCCCGAAACGGTTTTCACGCGGGATATAGGTGGCTGCAAAGAACGGTTTTTTATCAGGGGTCATGATAATCGTCAGGGGCCATCCCCCTGTCCCGGTCATCATCTGGCAGGCACTCATATACAGCTGGTCGATATCCGGGCGCTCTTCCCGGTCAACCTTTATACAGACAAATGATTCATTCAGGATTTTTGCAACGGCGTCATTCTCAAACGACTCCTTTTCCATGACATGGCACCAGTGACAGGTCGCGTACCCTATTGAGAGAAAAATGGGGATATTTTTATCAGTTGCCCGCAAAAACGCCTCTTCTCCCCAGGGGTACCAGTTGACCGGGTTGAATGCATGCTGCAGCAGGTAGGGGCTGAGTTCAAGAATAAGCCTGTTGCGACGTCCCTTCTTTTCCGGTTCGCCGTTCGGAGTTTCATTTTCATCAACGTTTCCCCTGTTACCTGCAGACTGCATACCATGAAATCCGGGGCATATATTAAGATTCTTTCGTGCAGGGACCTGGTACAGGATGAGCGGCCCGGAAAAATTCCGGGTTCCCGTAACAGGCGGGGAAGGTTTTTGAGAGACAGGCTCCGGGGGGAAAATCCGGACATTATTTCCGCTTCTTTTCCCGGGGAGAGTCCGGGCAAAAAATATAGGATAATTATTTCAGGCTTCCCAGGACTGCTGTTGCAACTGTGATAACATCATTTAACGATGCCGGACCCTTTGCAGATTCGTAGGTGGTAATTACGAAGAGGTTACTCTTACGGAACCCGAGCTCGCTTACCGAAAGGTGCTGCCATGCATACGCCTCGTCACCGGCTTCGACTGATTTGACCCGGTATTCATCGGCCTCATCCATGGCGGCAAGAAACGCGGTATGTGCCTCGTCAACCGTGTCATACAAAAACGACCTGACGATAACGCGGTCTCCCTCGCTGTCGACAAAATGCGCCTCGCAACTCATGTCGGAGCAGCTCAGCCCCTGTGGCGACCATTCTTCGGCAATGGCATTCAGTGTCGCCTGGACCTGCGTAATATTTTCATACACCGCCGGCGGCATGGTTACCTGGGGAGTATACCCGGGTGTGACCGGGAGCGACCCTGTCCGTTCCGGTATCGTGACCTGCCCGGTAAGACGGGAGCCGTCCGCCGACTCACGTTGTTCCTGAAGTGTTCCCGAATCTTTTGCAGTGCACCCTGCAATGAGGAGGAGTATGACCACAATAACCAGGAGCAGTGCAGTGGCGGATGTTCTGACATGCATCAGATGTGTATTTCATCACCGGACGTATGAATATTCGGATCGCCGGGTGCGAGGAATAATCGTTACACATTTCTGATCAGGATGAGATTGTAATTGCAATGGTGACCCCGCCAGCGGATGGAACCGGTACCCCTCAGGCACGTCTGACACCTGCGATGGCACAGTTCCAGGCAATTAAAGCAAAATACCCCGATGCGATCCTTCTTTTTCGTATTGGAGATTTTTATGAGACGTTTGGGCGGGACGCGGAAATTGTATCGCGTGAACTTGATATTGTCCTCACCTCAAGGTCACGTGACGCAGGCGGAAATAAAATTCCCCTTGCAGGTGTCCCCCATCATGCAGTGGACGGATATATCAGGCGACTAATTGAAAAAGGGTACAGGGTTGCCGTCTGCGACCAGCTCGAGGACGCGAAGAACTCGAAAGGAATCGTTAAACGGGACGTCGTCAGGGTCATTACCCCGGGTACTGTCATCGATGAGTCAATGGTGACATCACAGGAAGCCCGCTACCTGATGGCCCTTGCCCACGACGAAAAGGGACGTTTCGTGGGAATGGCATTTCTTGATATCTCGACCGGGGATTTTTTTGTATCCCAGTCAGGCGGAGAGCGTACACGGGAGAATGTTCTCTCGGAACTCGCGAGATACCGCCCGTGTGAATGTGTCATCTCTGAAAATGCGCCGGCAGCTGTTGCAGCCTGTCTTGAAGCGAACGGTGTTCTTGTAAGCAGGTATAATGCGGATATATTCGATACGGGCCCTGCCGAAAATGAACTGCTCACCCAGTTCGGGGTCAGTACTCTTGAAGGGTATGGGATCAGCCAATACCCGGCAGCGGTGCGGGCAGCGGGAGCGGTCCTTCGTTATGCGCTTGAAACCCAGAAGGCATCACTCTCCCATATCAACGGTATTTCAGTGAAAAGGCTTGAAGAAGCCCTGGTCATTGATTCGATCACCCTCAGGAACCTCGAGCTGCTGGAGAGCATACGGGGATCGTCTGAGTCTACCCTCTTCCATGTACTGAACCTGACAAGGACCCCCATGGGCACCAGGCTACTAAGATCATATCTCATCACCCCCCTGGTCTCGGTGGAAAAGATCCGCGAACGGCTGGATGTCGTCGGGTTTTTTCTGCAAAATTCTGTTATCAGGGCTGAAACCAGGCAGGTACTCAAAAAATGTGCCGATATCGAACGGATTGCAGGCAGGATCGCATACGGAAATGCAGGCCCGCGTGACCTGCTGACTCTTGCAGCGTCACTTTCGACCATTCCCCGCATAAAATCACAATTTCCACCCCCTGATTCCCCTTGTACCCTCAACGGGTTATACAGCGCTCTCGATGGACTGATAGAGAAGACCGATGTCGTTTCCCTTCTCGAATCTGCCATCGTCGATGACCCCCCTGCCGTCGCAAAGAGCGGGGGTGTGATACGCGAAGGGTACGATCCACGCCTTGACGGCCTGAAAACCGTTTCATCGTCTGCAAAAGACTGGATGGTCACATTCCAGCAGAAGGAGAGGGACAGGACAGGGATAAAATCACTGAAAGTTGCATATAATGCGGTTTTCGGGTACTATATCGAGGTAACACGGCCCAACCTTAAACTCGTCCCGCCCGAATACGAGAGAAAGCAGACAACGTCCACCGGTGAGCGCTTCACTATACCGGAACTGAAGGAAAAAGAGGCCATTATTGCAAATGCCGACGAAAAAATCCTTTCCCTTGAGAATGAGCTCTTCCTGGATCTGGTCGTGACCTTAAAAGATCACATAACGGATTTCAAATTCATTGCGGCTGGCATCGCACTTCTTGATGTATACTCGGCACTTGCCGAGGTGGCAGACCGGTACGGGTATATCAGGCCCGTTGTCGATGATTCTGAAGAACTCCTCATCCGGGACTGCAGGCACCCGGTCGTCGAGCGGCGGATGAAAGGGGGTTACGTCCCCAATGACGTGGAGATAAGCTCCCGGGAAAACCAGATCCTTATCATCACCGGTGCAAATATGGCGGGCAAGTCCACGTACATGCGAAGTGTCGCACTCGTCGCGGTCATGGCACAGATGGGGGGTTATGTACCTGCCACGTTTGCCCGTATCGGGGTGTTCGACCGGATATTTACACGCGTAGGGGCATTTGACGACCTTGCAAGCGGTCAGAGCACGTTCATGGTCGAGATGCTCGAACTTGCAAATATCCTGAATAATTTCTCTTCAAAAAGCCTCGTCATCCTCGATGAGATCGGGAGAGGAACGAGTACTATGGACGGGTTCTGTATCGCCCAGGCGGTGCTTGAGTACCTGCACGGTAAAGGAAATGCCGGTCCGCGTACGCTCTTTGCCACCCATTTTCATGACCTGGTCGGGATGGAGACAATGCAAAAGCGCGTGAAAAATTTCCATTTCGCAGTAAAAGATACGGGAAAAGAGGTTGTTTTCTTACGAAAACTGATCCCGGGAGCGACAGACCGGAGTTACGGTATCCATGTGGCCTCCCTTGCAGGAATTCCAGGCAGGGTAACGGAACGGGCAAACCAGCTGCTGAGGGAAATGATGCAGAAATCGCCACAGAGCGGAAATGCGGTCAGGCACTATACACAGATGCTGCTTATCGACTCCCGGGATACTGAAACTCCCGCTGACCCGGTTATCGTTGAATTAAAATCGCTCGATACCGAGACAATGACGCCGCTTCAGGCCCTCCAGAAGCTCTATGACATCAGGGACACGCTCCGAAAACGGGGTGCCTGATGGAGCCGGACCCCGCCGGAAGAACGACCATTCACGTCCTTGACGAGGAAACCATCAACCATATCGCAGCCGGTGAAGTAGTGGAACGCCCGGCATCGGTCGTCAAGGAACTGGTGGAGAACTCCCTCGATGCAGGCGCGAACGCCATCGAGGTCGAAATTACTTCCGGCAACGGTCTTGTGAAAAGCATCCGGGTGACAGACAACGGGTCCGGCATGTCAGGAGAAGATGCAGCCCTTGCATTTGCGAGGCACACGACGAGCAAGATATCAGCAGTAAATGATATCTTCTCCTGTGGCACTCTCGGGTTCCGCGGTGAAGCACTGGCAAGCATCGCGTCCGTTTCACGGGTCACCATGACGACGCGGCCCCGTGGCAACCCCATTGAAGGGACCAGGATCGTAATAAAAGGAGGGACTGTCATGGAGTCGGGAGCCGCGGGGGTTCCTGAAGGGACTACCTTTCTTGTGGAAGACCTTTTTTTCAACACCCCTGCGCGGAAAAAGTTCCAGAAGTCCCTGCCCCGCGAACTGGCCCATATCTACGGAGTAATGGAGGGGATGGTGCTCTCTCATCCGCACACAGGGTTCCGCCTGATCTACAACGGAAAGGAAAAGATACACACATCTCCGGGAGGCGGTCTCCATGATGCAGTTATCCGGCTCTACGGCACCGGATTATCCGGAAACCTTATACCGGTATCCGTGATGGGGACACTCGTTACACTTGCCGGTTATATCTCCCGCCCTTCTGTTACAAGGCAGAACGCGTCACGGATGTGGATATCAGTAAATAAACGGACCGTCTATTCAAAACCTGTTATTACGGCAATTCGTGAGGGATATGGGACCCTCCTGATGAAAGACCAGTTTCCCGTAGTTTTCTTAAACCTGGCAGTCGACGGCTCGCTTGTCGACGTGAACGTTCATCCTGCCAAGCGGCAGATACGGATCAGCCGGGAAAACGAAGTTGCCAGTGAAATTACCGGCCTTATACACCAGGTGCTTGTTGAGAATTCCTCCATAACCGCTCCGGCCGTTGCGAAAAAAGATTTCAGTACCAGGTTGTTTTCAACGCAGCCGGAAAGCAGTCCGGGGACATATTCCTATCCCCGTTTGCCGGTACTGTCGGTCAGGGAACCCGAGAAAAAACTCCTGGCCGATACTGCCATCCGCCTCCGCCAGAGTAGTCTGCGTGGTGAGAATCTCCCGGTACATGACCTGGTAGCGGGAATGATATTTATCGGGCAGTTTGGCGATGCGTACATCATTGCATCATCGGGACAGGGAGACCTCGTTTTAATTGACCAGCATGCAGCTCACGAGAGGGTAATTTATGAACAACTGCAGGAACGAAGATCGGGAGAGCATTACTCCCAGGAACTTATTGTACCTGTCGTTATCAGGCTCTCACCCCGCGAATCCGCAGTCCTTCATGACAACGAGACTCTTCTTGGGAGGAAAGGATTCATAATCGAGGAGTTTGGCAGCGATACGTACGCAGTACGTGCTGTTCCCCTTGTGCTCGGGAGATCCGTCGATCCGGCCACCCTGCAGGAGATCGTGTCGGAAACTCTCTCCGTGGAAACGGGAACAAAAATCAGCGAAGATGAACGTATCTCCAGGATAATCGCCTGCAAGGCTGCATTGAAAGCGGGGAGGGCCTGTACTGACGACCAGTGCATTACGCTCCTGAAACAGCTGTTCAGGACAAAAAATCCTTACTCGTGTCCACACGGGAGACCGACCATGATTGCATTTTCCCGTGACAGGCTTAATTCATTGTTCAAGAGGACAGGCTAATCTTCTTTTTCCTTCAAACAGGAGGCAAGGCATTAATACGGTCTGGCGTTCACCATAGTATGCGGATATGGTTCCCAGTCTGTCCGGCATACAAGGAGGTAAAATAATGCATGGAAAATCTGTCAGCGGCGGACTGATTATTGCATCACTGGTTCTCTGTTATTTCCTGGTTGCTCCGGTATCAGCAGAATACCCGGGGGACAGCCTGGCATCGCAGTTTATCAGCAGCAGCACGTCAGTAGCCGCAACAGGAGAAGTAAACGAGTCAGTTTCCCTGAAAGTGATCACCACCGACGGGCTCACAACCGAGAAGAAAGAATGGCTCTCCTCGGTCTCAAGGACCGGTTTTACGAGTGGAGCATGGTCATCGAGCCTTTTTGTCAGGCACGAAAACGGCCCGATATCATGGAGCTATTACAGGACCAGCCCGTTTAAATCCTTCTCCTCGATCAGCCTCTTTTGAGGCAGGTCTTTTTTTTTTGTTCACGGTGGAGTTGTAAACCCTTCCTTTTCCATGACTATTCCTGGTTTGTCATGTCGCATGCAACCGGAAAGATTGAGGTTGTCGGAAAAACACAGCAGGCAATGTATTTCAAGTACCACCAGGCTGCGAACCCAACTGATGCCGGGCGGTTCATGGTCTTTGAGAGAAACCCGGAAGCATACTGGTTTGATGATTATAAAAATAAAATCGAGGAATAATCAATCAGCAGCGACGAGGACAAAAACCTGCGGTTCTTTCCCTCGCCGGGCAGCAGCCTGCAGGACGACTCCCGGGTTACCGGCTGAACCGGGATACACCCGGTTCACTTCCCTTTCCTGAAAAACCCTGACGGGTCACGGTAATTAAACAATATTCCTGACTTTTTTTGTGGAAATATTCCTTCTGAAACAGATTTCGTTTCTTCAACCGAATAGAACGCATTGGGATTGAACCGTTTTATAATCGAGATAACTTTACCCTGGTCCTCCCGCTTGATAATCATGAAGAGTATCTTTACCTCTCCGGTTGAGCCTTCCGCGTCTATGCTGGTGACCCCGTAATTTTCCGACCTGAGGTATGCCAGAAGATCGGTAGCGTCATTTCTGGTTATGACACGGACAGCCACCGTACCGATTGAGAGCTTCTCCTCGACAATCATTCCGATCAACGTTCCGCATGCAAAACCCCCACCATACGCGATATATGACGCAACATTGGTGAGGTTGTTCATAACCTGCCCGATGGCCAGGAGCCAGATGATCACCTCGAAAAAACCGATTACCGGTGCAATATACTTGAAACCCTTCGAAATGAATATAACCCGTATTGTACCGAGGCTGACATCACAGATTCGGGCGAAAAATATCAGCAGCGGAAGAATGACCCAGGCAAATATCTCGGGGCCGACAGAAAATTCCACGATTGCACTCCTTTTTTTATTTCTCACTTAATATACCATTAAAAGCTGATAATTCATACGGTGAATCCCCGTTTCATCCGGACTGGTGACACGGAGGAGAATCAACACCTGGACCCCGGTCTCCCTGCAGGGATCTCTGGAAGTACTGCGAATATACCGGAAATATTTCCATGGCACAATTTCAGGCCCTGATCCGGACCCTTTTTTTTAGACCCGGTCAGAAGGTCTGCATAAAAAAAATAGTATACCTTTCTTCTAAGATCTGTTCAGACCCATCCCCGGAGCTGCATCGCTTTGACGACCCTGGATATTGCGATGGAATATGCAGCCTGGCGCATCGGTACATTGTTCTTTGCCGCCAGTTCATGTACCGCATTATAGGAAGCGACGATGCTTTTTTCCAGGCGCCGGTATACTTCAGCCTCATCCCAGTGGTCCATATTAAAATTCTGCACCATTTCATAGTATGAAACGATCACTCCGCCGCCGTTGCAGAGGATGTCGGGCAGCACAAGAATACCTTTCTGGTGAAAATACTGGTCTGCCTCACTGCTTACCGGCCCGTTGGCAAATTCTGCGATTATTTTTGCCCTGATTGTTTCCATATTCGCGGGGGTGATAACATTCTCGAGTGCAGCAGGAACGAGGATGTCCACATCGAGGGCAAGAAGTGCCTCGTTTGTTATTTCAGCAACTCCGGGAAAACCGCTTATCCTGCCGGTTTTTTTCTTGTAGCTAAGTACATCCCTGATATTAAGGCCTTCTTCCGAAAATATACCCCCCCTGCTGTCGCTGACGGCAACTATCCTTGCCCCGAAGAGTTCCTGCCCGAGGAGCGCTGCGAATGACCCTACGTTTCCGAAACCCTGCACTGCCACACGGGCACCTTTCAGGTCAATACCCCGGCCCTTTACCGCTTCCCGGAGTACATACCAGCCTCCCCGTGCAGTGGAATCCATCCTCCCTTCGGATCCCCCGAGACTGACGGGTTTCCCTGTTATCATGCCAAACGTTGTCTTACCGGCAATTTTCGAGTATTCATCCATCATCCATGCCATGATCTCCGGTGTCGTGTAGACGTCCGGGGCAGGCACGTCACGGTCAGGGCCGAGAAACGGGTACATCCTGTCGATATATTCCCTTGAAAGGCGCTCCAGTTCCCGCCGGGACAATTCTTTCGGGTTACAAACAACCCCGCCCTTTGACCCCCCGAGCGGAAGGTCATGCAGGGAACACTTCCACGTCATAAGGCTTGCAAGGCCCCGGACCGTATCGATCGTCTCGTCAGGGTGGAGGCGGATCCCCCCCTTGGTCGGCCCGCAGGCATCGTTATACTGGACACGAAATCCCTGGAACGTCCTGATACTGCCGTCATCCATCCGCACAGGGATGGATATATGGATCTCCCGCATTGGCATTTTTAAAACAGCCTCGACGTTCGGGGTCAGTGCAAGGTCAGATGAGCAGGTGCAGATATGTGAAATCACCATCTGAAAAAGATTTGTCTCATTCATATCAGCCGGAAACCTCCTGTGAAATGATTACCGCTCTGTATTGATAAATATCTGCCCGGCTGAAACGGGACAACGGAGAGTGATACAGGCAGGCCTGAAATAGGTATGGAGATCACAAAAAAACCCTCTTAAAAATCTTCATTTTAAAAAAAACGGATTAACGGTCAACCCTGCCCGAAGACTATCCTTCAGCGGGGTGGGGCAGGGAGGGGAGAGAACCCCTCCGTGTCAGAAAATTGAATCCGGCAGGTCTGATGGATATGAGGATGTCAAAAGGGCCAATATTACAATAATCTAAAAAAAGAATGTTCTTTCACCACTTACCTCTTCAGATTTTCGATTCAAGGATCCTCCGGACCGCTGATTTCCTCTCGTCCGGGCTTTGGGTAAACCTTTTAAACTGCTCTTCGAAGGTCTTTTTTTCCTTTCTGTAAAACAGGCCGGTCCCGATTGGAGCTTTTTGGTTATAGTCCCATTCCCGGGCTTTGATACAGGCCTCTTCAAAATCTGACGGATCGTATCCGGAAAGTTCGTAGACGTGGCCGTCATAGTAATCCGTCAGGTTGCAATAACTGGCACAGATCTGGAGCACATCGATACATGCAAATCCGTGATGACCAATCCCCTCGTGGATCAGGTTCCGGAGCATCTCCATTTTTCGCGTATATCCACGGGCAACAAACCCGGCACCACTTGCAAGAAGCAGTTCCAGCGGGTTGAAGGGTTCTTCAATGGTCCCCGCCGGTGTCGATCTGCCCCGGAATCCCAATGGAGAAGTGGGAGTATACTGCCCGGTCGTCAGACCGTACACCCTGTTGTTGTGGACGATAACTGTAATATCAATATTTCTTTTTGCAGCGAATATGAGGTGCGAGAGTCCTTCAGCATACGCGTCACCGTCTCCTGCACAGCAGATGACCTTCAGGTCAGGGTTGGCAAGCTTTATTCCGGTCGCAACCGGAATCGCCCTCCCGTGAATTGCGTAGAAACTGTTTATCGAAAGATAATCCGCAATCTTTGCATGGCACCCGATCCCGCTGACGAGCACAATGTTTTCGAGGGGAATTCCATCCTCTGAAAGTTTTTCAAGCACTTTTTTTAAGGAGAACTGGATACTGAAATTACCGCATCCCGGACACCACGTGTTCTGTGCGTCTGAAATAAGTGTCCTTTCGGCCATCAGAGCACCTCCCTGACCTTCCGTTCCAGTCCTTCGACTGAAAACGGCCTCCCGTCATACTTCAGGATTGTATGGTGCACAGCGATGCCGTGACAGGCCAGGAGCTGCGGGAGCTGGCCTGTAGTGCTGTCTTCTACCACGATGCAGCGTTCAATCCCAGACAGGGCGTCAGTCACCTGGATTTTCGGGAATGGAGAGAGAACGACCGGCTGAACCATGCGGATTCCGATTTTTTCCGCTACCTCGAGGCAGACACCCTTGTTCGACCCCCAGCATACCAGTGCATCATGGGATCCTGCATTCCCGCCGGTATTGACACCCGGGAGAGAGAAGACCTCTTTTTCAAGAAAATTCTGCTTTTTAATGCGTTTTTCTGCCATTCCGGCAATAAATTCTGCCTTTTCGGTGGTGATTCCCGCCTCGTCGTGGGCATACCCGTTCACTTTAATCACGGCATCTTTCACAGGCGGAAATATCATCGGGGATACCCCTGTGTCAGAGTATGCATACCTCTTATAACCGGCGTTTCCTGGCATTGTTGTCTCACCTGCCGGGAGAGGGATAATCTCCGGCAGTTCCTGCGTACCGGGAGAATAGCTGTATGTTCCTTCGCACAGGGTCTTGTCGACGAGGATGATTGCAGGGACCTGGCACTTCCATGCAATCTTCACGGCAGCTGACGACCATGCAAACGCCTCTTCGGTATCACCTGGTGCAACAATAAACCGCGGGAATTCCCCCTGCCCTGCATACCTCATAAAATTCAGATCGCTCTGGGCGGTATAGGTGGGGACACCGGTGCTTGGACCGGTGCGCTGCCCCATGACAACGACCACCGGCACCTCGGACATCCCTGAAAGGCTGAACCCCTCGGTCATGAGGCAGAAACCGCCGCCGGAAGTACCTACTGCGGTCTTTTTCCCGGCATATGCGGATCCCAGCGCCATGAGCATCACCGCGATCTCGTTCTCGGGGTGGACGACGGTCACGCCCAGATCATCTGCAAGCCCGGCAAGGACATGCAGGACATTGGAGGTCGGGGTCATGGGGTAGGCGATATACGTATCAAGGCCCCCGTCGCAGAGTCCAAGCGCTATAGCCTCGTTTCCGGAGAGAACGGGGTGCTCATCCGCATGTATCTCCCTGATTTTTTTCTTTTCAGTAGCGAGACGGTACCCCTTTTCCGCTACTTTCAGGTTTAGTTCAAGTCCCTTTGGTATATGCCTCCGGAATACCGTCTCAAGCGCGTCCCAGCTGATCCCTGCAGCCGATGCAAAAGCCCCGATGATGCAGGAATTACCCATAATAGCAGGGGCACTCTCACCGGAAAGAATGTCGGTGACAGGGATTGCAGTCCCTCTTTCGTTCACGACCCGCGATGAATCAAAAATAACAACGGTATCAGGGCCGGTCAGGTCACGGTGAAGATCAACGGTATCCTGGTTTAACGCCAGTAAAAAATCACACCTGTCCCTGTGGGCCCCGATTTTTTCTTCCGATGCCCGGATTATGCAGAAATTGTGTCCACCCTTGATCAGGGACGGGTAATCAAAATACATGTAGACCCGGTACCCGATCCGGTTGAGGACCTGTGCAATGGTAAGTCCGGCGCTGTTAATACCATCACCGGCTTTTCCCCCGATAAGGATCGAAAATTCGTTCATATTCCTCCTCCACACACTCTGGTAGTCAGCCCGCCAGATATAGGTTCCGGGAACTCCCGGATTTTCGCAGTTTTTCACCGGCCCGGGATTCCATCATGTGCCGGGAAGAGAAGAATGGGTCTGAAACCGGATACCGGAACTATACATATCTGGCACTCCAGGAATGAGGGGTGTAAATCAGCATCCTGTTTTTATTATCAGGTTTCAGAGGATTAAAAGCCGGAATCACCTTTTTCATTGCGGAAATGTCCCCGCAGAGGGTATGGTTTTTCCAGTGGACGTAAAATTATCTTTTACAATAGCATCCCGGGAGACAGGGGGCGTATATCGCGATTGGACCCGGAACGATCTGAACGCGGGCAAGAGCGTTTGATTCCGGCAAAAAAGGTGTTTTAGCTACTTATTTTTACTTTTTCACCGGCTTTTTCAGTGCACGTATCCTCTCTGCTTCCTCGTGGTCCCCGACCTTCATGAGAAACGTGCCATAGCAGGGCTTTGTATAGGGGAATATTATGACGTCACCGTCGATGCCGATCGATATCGGCGGGACCCCGATAAGGTGCTTGTCATACATCTTGAAACCGGGTTCCACATCCCGGTAATCAGTACAATGGTCCCTGACATATTCCCTGCATTCCTTAAACGAAGCATTTTTCAGTACTATCTCGTACTTCACAGATTCGATACAACCCATGGGAGTACCTCCTCGATCTTTTTCCTGAGCGGCATCGGGTTATGAACTGCCTTTGCCGCAATCTTTTCACACGGGAAGTCTATCTGGGCCGCTATCTCGTCATAATGCTCACCGTAAATAAGGGCAATCACCGGTGACGACGAGAGCGCCTGCACCGTTGCGGCATAACTTATACCGGCATCATTATGAATGAATACAAAAAAGTATGAAAAATCACGCTTTTTTTCTGCGAGATCCGCGATACAGCGGTCAAGATCGATCACCTCTCCCACGTAATGGCGGGCGGGGTCCGACACCTCCACAAGAAGCCGTGCCGCCCTGTTTCCTGCAATAACAGGGTTTATCCCGGCCTTCTTCAGCGCATACAGCAGGTATAATGCAATTCCTGTCTGGACCGGGACCTGCGGGCATCCGAGGAGCAGGACTGCATCTTTCTTTTCTGACATTTTTAACCAGTTCCTTGTTCAAAACGTAGTACCGCACGGTTCTAATAGTTACTGCTTCAGCAGGGATCCGATCTCTTCTCCCCTTCCGGGAAGAGATCGCGTATCCGCTCCGGATGGGTATACACCGTGAACCGGTCACCCCTCGAAAAACATACAAGGGTAATACCTGACTCTTCTGCAGTTGAAATACCCCTGTCGGTTGAGGCGGCACGTGAAATGATGATGGGGATTCCTGCATACGCATATTTTGAAACCATGTCCATCGGTTGCCTGCCTGTGCACCCTATCACGCAGCGGGAGAGATCAAGCCCCTGCAGGACAGCGTAGCCGATAACCTTGTCAACCGTGTTATGCCTGCCTACATCACTGCTCTTTACAACGACACGATCCTCGTGGAACAGGACTGAACAGTGTACCCCCCCTGTTTTTCTCCATACCTCGGTCTCTATCTCCCGTGTAATCGCAAAAACGTCATCCTTTGTGATGCAGAATGCTGAACTGACCTTTTGCAGCGGTCTTCGCACCGATACCGATCCTGTTGTTGCTATCTCCTTTTCGAGGTCCCCGTGAATGGCAGCCGTGACATGTATGTCTTCTCCCGACACGGTGACATTCCCGACGGACGATGCCAGGCCCTGGCTGACGACAAAACCTGCACCAAGCTCCCTTAACATGTCTTCGCTTGCAACCAGCCTTGAAAAGAGGTTCCCGTTCAAAAAAAGCCGGAACCTTCCCTCCTTTATGACAGTATCCCCGATTGTGCAAGTCTCGCCACCCCGGACCTGTATACCGGTATAATGAAAGAGGTTCATGATCCGGTCTCTGACCTTATCCACTGCACGTATGGTTCGTGCCCCGCCACTACCGGAAGCACGATGATTTCAGGAAGGTCATAGGGGTGGATCTCCTTTATTCGCCTGATAACTGCTGCTGCGGCATTTTCAGTCGTTTTTATAATGAGAAGTTCTTCTTCCTCCCGGCAGACCGCTCCCTCCCACCGGAAGCAGGAGGCCACCTGGCACATGTTCACGCACGCCGCAAGGTGCCTTTCCACCAGGTCTGTCGCAATCTTCTCTGACTGTTCACGTGGCACGGTGGAAAAAATTACTACTATATCGCTCATGGTCCTCCCTTTTATGCTGACTGGCCCATTCGGGAAACAAACTGATGATCCGGCCGTCATCCGGATGTATACATCTAACTACCAGAGACCTTCATATAAGATTTTTGTTTTTCTTTATCCTCGTCGTGAACGCGATGTTTTCAGCAGGTACCCGGTTTTATTTCCGCGAAATACCGCTTTCTATCCGGGGTGTGTCACATTAATGAGTGTGCACCGCCTATAGATCTGCGCATGTATGCAGAACGAATGGGTCATCTGCCCCCATATCTATTCGCCCGCATCGACGAAATGAAGGCCGCCAAAATTCGTCAGGGTGTGGACGTCATCGATCTCGGGGTCGGGGACCCTGATCTTCCCACTCCCGGGCATATTGTCGATTCCCTTTGCACCGCTGCACGGGACCCGGCAAGTCACCATTACCCGTCCTATGCCGGTATGGGCGAGTACCGGGAAGCCGTCGGCACGTGGTACCGGAACCGTTTCGGTGTCAGGCTGGACCCTGCCAGGGAAGTCGTCGCGCTGATGGGTTCCAAGGACGGGATCGCACATATACCGGAAGCTTTTGTCAACCCCGGCGATTATGTGCTTGTCCCGAGCCCGGGCTACCCCGTATACCAGACCTCGACCCTTTTTGCCGAGGGAAAAATCCACGAGATGCCGCTCCGTGCAGAAAACGATTTCCTGCCGGTACTTGATGATATCCCAAAAAAAGTTGCAGGACAGGCAAAGCTGATGTTTCTCAATTACCCGAACAACCCGACATCGGCAATTACAAAACCGGGATTTTTTGAGGAAGCCATCGATTTCGCCCGCGAACATGAGATCGTCATCGTGCATGACAATGCCTACTCGGAAATTGCCTATGACGGCTACCAGGCCCCTTCATTCCTCGAAACCGACGGTGCAATGGAGGTCGGCATTGAGATGCACTCGCTCTCGAAGACCTATAATATGACCGGCTGGCGCATTGGCATGGCCTGCGGAAATGCAGATATCCTGGCAGGCCTCGGACGTGTGAAGACCAATGTCGATTCAGGCGTCTTCAATGCGGTACAGCATGCCGCAATCACCGCGCTGACCGGCCCCCAGACCTGTATCAGTGATGCATGTGCCGTTTACCAGGAACGCCGCGATATACTGGTCAAAGGATTGCGTAGTCTTGGATTTGATGTCACGGCGCCAAAGGCAACGTTCTATGTCTGGATGGCAGTGGACGACTGCATGAAATTTGCCACCCGGATGCTCGACGAGGCAGGAATTGTTGTTACACCGGGTATCGGGTTTGGAAAGGGCGGAGACGGGTATGTAAGGTTTGCCCTGACACGGTCATCAGGACGCATAGCCGAGGCCATTGAACGCATGCGGGGGCTTGACCTGTGAACCTCCCCCCGCACCTCACCGTCAGGAACGGCCATCTTGTGATAGGGGGGTTCGACTGCGTGGACCTTGCCCGTGAATACGGGACACCGCTCTATGTCACCGATGAGGCCCGTATCACCGGCCGGTACAATGAATATAAAAAAGCCCTTTCGGCCGGGTACCCGAAGGTGCAGATCCTTTACGCGGCAAAAGCAAACGGGAACCTCGCCATCCTCAGGTCGCTTGCGGCAGAAGGCGCAGGGGCAGACGTGTTCTCATCAGGCGAACTCCTGCTTGCCCTCGAGGCCGGAATGAACCCGGCAAAACTGCTCTTCAACGGGAGTTCAAAAAGCCCGTCTGACCTGGCGCTTGCTGTCAAACACGATATACGTGTTTCGGTCGATTCAATCGAAGAACTACACCAGCTTGACTCGTGTGCACGCAAAGCAGGAAAAGTTGCGAAGATTGCGTTCCGGGTCAACCCGGCACTTGAAGTCCCCACCCACCCGAAGATCGCTACCGGGCTTGCCACCAGTAAATTCGGTATCGCCCACGAAAAGATCCCTGCTGCATATAGTGAGGCACTCGGCTGTGAAGGCATCGAGCCGGTCGGAATACACTGCCATATCGGTTCGCAGATACTCGCAGTTGAGCCGTTTGCACGGGCAGCCGAGGTTATGATGAGGATTGCAGCTGAAATCACCGCGCTGGGCGTGAAACTCGAGTTCATCGATCTCGGCGGCGGACTTGGCATACCATACCACCATGACAGTGATGTCGCGCCCCCGGCGGCGGATTATGCGGCTGCCGTCATTCCCATATTCCGGGAAGGCGTGGATCGGCTTGGCATCACGCCCGGGCTTTGGGTCGAACCCGGAAGGTCGCTCGTAGCCGATTCAACCATCCTCCTGACAGGAGTAAACTCGGTAAAGGCAGCACACAAAAAATTCGTCAATGTCGATGCAGGATTCAACCTCCTCATACGCCCCGCGATGTACGACTCGTACCATGAAGTCGTTGTTGCAAACAAGGCATCGGAGAAAGTTTCCGGCATCTACACCATAGCAGGACCAATCTGCGAGACAGGTGATATCCTTGCCCCGGACAGGACCCTCCCCGGCATTGCTGCAGGGGATATTATCGCTGTTCTCGATGCAGGAGCCTACGGGTTTGCCATGTCATCCCAGTACAACAGCAGGCCCCGTTGTCCGGAAGTGTTGTTAAACGGTACACAAAAAGCCCTCATGCGAAGGGCGGAGACCATCGGAGATATCACGACGCCGATGCAGCTCCCCCCGTGGCAGCAGTAGCGGAGGAACCCGGCGGTGCAGTTCCACTACGCACTGGTTGATGACCTTTTAAGCAGGGAAGAGTTCGAAAGACGGGTCCAGGACAAAATAGAGGAGTGCGGGGACCTTCTCGATGAGACTGCAGCTGCCATGCTCGTGGTCTCCGGATGCGGCCGGCACCATGTAAAAGTAAGCGGGCTCTCGGCAGGGTCCACACTTTTTTCATTTTTTGCAAAGGTCATTTCAAGGAGTCCCCCGAAAGAGTTCGACCGGCCCGAAGGAGAGAAAGGTCTTGTCTCAACCCTTATTCTCGGTGACGAAACCGGTCAGGTGCGGGCGGTGCTGTGGGATGAAAAAGCCATGGCCGCGACAGAAATTGAACCGGGAGAAGTACTGGAAGTCATCGGGCGGCACCCGCCCCGGTCCAGGGAGGATATCGTGGTCCTTGCCCTCAGGAAAGCCCAGGTTGAAATCCAGTGCCAGGGCGACGTGGATCCATACCTGCTTCCACCGGAAAGAAAAGATATCGATGCAGTCATTGTATTCCGTGAGGAGCCGCGGAGTTACACCCGCCGTGACGGGAGCCGGAGCGAGATGACAGAAGCGGTCATCGCGTGCAGGGAAGGGAGTGCCCGGCTGGTCTGCTGGCAGCCCGATCTTTTAACTAACGTCCCTGACGGAATGCCGCTCCGTATTACACAGGCACTTGAGAAAAACCGTCGTTACGGAAAGGAGTACAGCATCGACGACAGGAGCAGCGTGAGTGCCGGGGATCATGCGATCGGGATAGTATTCTCACCGCTTGCCACGGTAACGGAAGACGGGACGTTTTCGGTGAAAGGTACGGTGACCTCGGCCCAGCCGGTCCGGACCTTCACATCCCGCGACGGCTCCCCCTCGCAGGTACGGAACATTGTTATCAGTGATGGCAAAAACGATATCAGGGTCGTCCTGTGGGGTGCAAAGGCCACATCACAACTTATACCGGGCGACCATGTCGCAGTATTCAACGGGCGGTCGCGTTCCGGAAAATTCGGGCTTGAACTGAATATCGGAACCGGAAGTTTCCTGCAGGTCATTATTCCTGACACGGGTGAGGAGATCGAACTTGAGGGAACGGTAATTGTCACACGGCACGGGACATTTATCGACGACGGGACCACACGGTACCTCGTGCACGGCAATCTCCCGCACGGGCGGGAGGTGAGAATAAGGGGGATCCTGAATGGAAAACGGATCACTCCTGAAGGGTTTGAGGCAATCGATATCGGCCCTGATCTCCTCGTCGCCCGGATTGACCGCTTCCTCGGAGACGCAGGCACATGATACGATCAATACTTTCACCCCGCACGGCGTCCAACATATATGATACACTCATGAATGTTGTTTAGAGAAAGGTGAAAACCCAGATGACAACAGGACCTATTGAACTTGAAGATCTTCCCGGTGTCGGACCGACGACTGCTGAAAAACTCCGTGAGGCCGGTTTTCTGACCGTCGAAAGCATTGCAACCGCATCGCCTGCAGATCTTGCAGATACCGCCGAAATCGGGGAGTCCACTGCAAAAAAAATGATAAAGGCCGCCCGCGAACTTGCCGACCTCGGCGGATTCCGGACCGGAAAAGACGTATTTGAGCAGCGGAAAGAGATCCGCAAGTTAAAAACGCTTGTACCCGAACTCGATGCCCTTCTCGGGGGCGGGCTCGAAACACAGGCGATCACCGAGCTCTATGGTGAATTTGGTTCAGGTAAAAGTCAGATTGTCCATCAGCTGTCGGTGAATGTTCAGCTTGATGAAGACGCCGGCGGGCTGAACGGGAGCGCTATCTATATTGATACAGAAAATACCTTCAGGCCTGAACGTATCGAACAGATGGTGCAGGGGCTGGGAATAGAGGATGCAGACCCGGCTGACTTCCTTAAAAACATCCACGTGGCGAGGGCGCACACCTCTGACCACCAGATGCTCATGGTGGAAAGTGCCCGTGAACTGGCAGCTGAAATGCGGGATTCGGATAAGCCGGTCCGGCTTTTTATCATCGACTCACTGACCTCTCACTTCAGGGCCGAATATGCGGGAAGAGGCACGCTTGCAACACGTCAGCAGAAACTGAACAGGCACATGCATGACCTCTTCAAACTGGTTGATGAAAACAACGCGGTGGCGCTGGTGACCAACCAGGTCATGTCAAACCCGGCGGTGTTCTTCGGAGACCCCACGAAGCCGATTGGAGGGAACATCGTCGGCCATACCGCCACCTTCAGGATATACTTACGAAAGAGCAAGGGTGGAAAACGTATTGCACGCCTCGTGGACAGTCCCAACCTTCCCGAGGGCGAAGCGACATTCATGGTTGAAGAGGCGGGACTCAAGTCTTGTTGAAGGCATTACTCACCGATATAGACGGCACGATAACTGGTCCGGATCGCCGGATCAGTACCGGGGCCATTGAGATCATGCGGGACTTAAAGGATCACGACATTGAACTTGTCCTTGCAAGCGGGAACACGGCATGTTTCATGGATGCACTTTCCCGCATGATCGGGACGAGCGGAACATTCATCGCAGAAAACGGCGGGGTTTACCGTATCGGCTATACAGGGAAACTAAACGTTCTTGGCAACCAGTCGGTCTGTAAAGAAGCCCTCTCCGCAGTCATATCTTTTTTTAAAGGGAAAGGGGTGGAACTTGACATGTACAGCGCCCCCTATCGTTATGCTGATGTTGCGTTTGCAAAGACCGTTCCTGTCCCGGAAGTAGTGGCTATTGTCAGGGACTTTCCGGTTGAAGTGCTGGATACAGGGTTTGCCATACATATCCAGCAGAAAGGCATCCATAAGGGAACTGCATTCCGGCGGCTTGCAGATGATATCGGGATCCCGCCTTCTGAATTCCTTGCCATAGGTGATGCGATAAATGATATTGAAATGATACAGATGGCAGGGACAGGCGTGGCAGTGGCAAATGCCCATGCTGCAACGATAAAAGCCGCACAATGGGTAAGTCAGAAAAGTTATGGTGAAGGTTTTATTGAAGCCATCCAGAGATATTTTCCTTATTTTCGTGAAAGATAACGGTCCACAATGATATAGTCCTTGATATCCTTTACCGCTTCAAACGTGATGAAAAGGCGGTCTCCCTCTACCCTGTAGCCGGAAGTGTCAAAGGAAGGGTCCGGATAGACAATAAGATCGACTACCTGTCCGGTGTCAAAATCAACAATAATATTTTTCAGGGTCCCGATGACTTTTCCTTCATTTGTTACAATTTTTTTCCTTGAAAGACTCCGGGCCAGTGTACGTGTCATGAAAAAAGTGTTGAATTATAAATATTTAAAGGTGCTTAAAGCCTTCAGAAACGGCCGTATAAAAAAAATCCGGATAATTTTATTTCAGGATCTCTGCGGCTATCCTGATATCATGCGCCGTTATAGTCTGCCTTCCGGCATGCATGCATAATTTGTGGGCTTCCCTGGCGATAACCAGGCCATATTCTTCCATCAGTACTGCAAGTTCCTGACCGGCATCGGACCCGACCCGCTCGGCTCCTGCAGCCTTGATCAGGCGTTTTACGGGGGCAATAGGTAGTTCTGTCATCTCCATGTTCCGGTGCTGCAACAATTTTGCAGCCGTTTTTTGCTATCAGAGAATAACACCTGAATCGCAGAATATTTCTGCGCTGGTGTTCGTAATAATCTTTTGGCTGCGAACAGGCCTGTTTATTAAAGGGACGGAAATACCCGGATGATATCAGACTGGGTAAGAATACCGACTGGTTTTCCATTTTCAACCACGATAAGCCGTCCGATTTCCCTCTCCTTGAACCTGCTGATGACTTCAAAGAGCCGGACTCCGGACTGGGCTATCACAACGTCGGTCGTCATAACATCAGAGACCGGTGTATCAAGAGAAATTTTACTCTCAACGGCTTTTGCCACGTCGCTCATCGTTACGATTCCAAGCAGTTGATCGTCATCAATGACAGGTGCACCATGGATATGCTGGGAATTAAAGACATGAAGCGCATCCCGGAGCGTAGCAGTACTCAGGAAACTTATCAGGGGAGAATTCATGTAATATTTTATCGGTTTTTTCGGGAGCGAGATCATCTCGTAGGTTGAGATGAGCACCGTCTGGGAGGTCTCATCTTTACCGTATACTTCCCCGCGGATCAGGAGTTTATTGACAGGTGTGGGCCCGATGGTAATCTGGTCGCCGATTTCGAATGCCTTCACGGTCCCGATGATCTTTACCATCGCCTGGCATACATCCGGGTGGCAGAGCGTTGTAAACGCAATCTCCCTTACCTTGACGCCCTTTAACTCTTCCCCGTCCCTTGAAATCCTTACGTCATATTCACCAGCTGTTATTCCGAGATTTAACTCCTTGTAGGCGCTTGCAGTCGGGTTATATCCGCCTTTCGGGCCGGGAATACCATCTACAAGGCCGATTGCCTTTAAGGCCTGCATCTGGTTTCGCACTGTTCCCGGGTTCCTTTTAATAACCTCGGCTATCTCCTCTCCCTTGATGGGGTGCGAATGCTGGTGATAAAGAGTGATGAGAGTGATGAGTATATCTCTCTGGATAAGGGACAGATCCATAATGGTTTATCATATCCTTTTGCATATATATAATTAGGTTGAAATTTTTTGGAATTTGAGAAGATCCCCACTGTGCCTACCGCTGACGAAGTCCTCGACAGGAGCTTCCGGCGTGCAGCGACCAGGATGAAAGAAAAAAAAAATAAGGACAGGGCGAATGAAGAATTTGTCCGCGCTGTCAGCCAGGCAATTCATGACCGTCTTATACGGGTAATACAGTCCTTTCCTGATTTTGATACCGTCCCGCCCTTTTACCATGACATTGTGGAGATAATGTGGGGGCTAGACAGGGTCAGGAAGGCCCTCGGTGGCGTTGGCTGGGCTGCACGCTGGGCCAGGACACATGGCCCGGGCCTTGCTTACCAGACGAGAAAAGCAGAAAATACAGCGGTTTTACGTAAAAGGGCTGTAGCAAGACTTGCTTCAGTTGTTCACCAGATTGACGATGATCTTCTCTTCCTAAACGAGATCCGGAATGTTCTCCGCAAATTGCCGCATGTATCTGACGAGTTCACCGTCGTTATTGCAGGATACCCGAATGTCGGAAAGTCCTCGTTTATCAAACTCGTTTCTACGGCCAGCCCGGAGGTGGCGTCATATCCGTTTACCACCAAGGGAATAATCGTCGGACACAGGACCATCGGACCCGACCGTATGCAGTTTGTCGATACCCCCGGCATCCTTGACCGACAGAAAGAGGAGCGGAATGCCATTGAACGACAGGCGCTGAATGCAATTGTCAATCTTGCAGATGTCATCCTCTTCATCCTGGATGCAAGCGAGCACTGCGGCTATCCGATTGAAGAACAGGTCCGCCTCCTGCACGAGGTTGAGGAGATGGTGAGCGTTCCGGTGTATGTTGTCGGAAATAAATCTGATATTGTCTATTTTGACGGTTACATGAATATGTCAACTGAAACAGCCGAAGGTGTGGATGAAGTCCTCGATACCCTCCTCACGTACAGGGACCGGAAAAAATCAGAAAATGAGGAGTGCGTAACCGATTAAAAAACCGGCTATCGCCCCGCCATTGATTGGCGGCAGTCCTGCCTGGGGTTTTCCTCGTACCACGTAGGAAAGCAGGATGACAAGCCCGATAACCGACCCGGCAATCGCACCAATGGCAGGATAATTTAAAAATCCAAGAGGTCCTGCCGGAAGGTAAATATTTGCCGAGACCACAAGAATCGAGGGCATGATCAGGTCTCCCATACCGATGAGAAACGCACTCCGCTCCCCTTCACCAAATGAACCAATACCTTCTTTCCTAAAGGAATAGTCTCTCTTTTTTGGTATTACAAAAAGTATCGGGCTCTTTAAGTCCACAACACCCTCTGCCAGCGTGATCATGTGCTTTGTCTTGTAGACTGATATTGCATCATAGACTGCAAGGAGAAGGAGGAGAAGAATAACCGGAAAGACCTCAAGCGATACCCCGAATATTGATGCAGCTCCTGCCGCGATAAGAAGCCCGAGTGTATCGATAACATACCACTCAGGAAAGAGATAGAGAACAGCTGTTGCACCCGCTGAAAGGGCGACGGTAAGAATCAGCCCGATGGTCGCATCCTGCAGGAAATAGAAGGTCAGGGCACTGAATATATAGAGGAAGGTAAAAAAAATCGATATCCCTATGATCCATGTTATCAGGCGGCTGAACCGGTACCGTATCAGTAGCAGGAGAAACGCGGTAAAAACAAGAAGGATCCCGATAAAAATAAAGGGGTTCGCCACTGATGAAGGGTCCTCAAATGCAGCAATTCCGGCGGATTTAAGCGGAAGAGAGAGAAGGACTGCCCCGATTTCCACCAGGACGAGCATGACGGGCATTACTGCAAGAGGGATGATGCGGTTTAATTCCATTGTATTACTCCAGTTATCACAGTTAGTTTAATTAATGGGTTTTCAATATCTAAAAGCATGGATGTCCACGAATATATTGCAGACATAGTGCTTGTTGCAGTACTGGTGATCTCAACCATAGTGCTTGTAGTACGACTTTATTATGATCTTACCATTGTTGTTTCTGCAACGCTTATGATGCTTTCACTCGGCATCCTCCTGGTAATGATCCACCGGAAAATGCGGCTTATCGAGAGAAACATGGCCAACCGGGAGAGGATGATCCGGGTCAACCTGGAAGAAATCTCCACCAAGATGGCCCATAAATACGACAGCACCCTCGCTCATATTGACGGGGTGATGGATGAATTTTCCAAAAGAGTCTATCGTTAGGCCGTCAATACAATAGACAGGGAATGAAATAATGGGTGTTGCACTACGGGATATCTTAAACGATTACAAGGCTCCTGTCGGATGGGACAGTCTTGGCGGTATTGCCGCCTTAGACGCCCATAACGCACTCTACCAGTTTCTGAGTATTATTCGTCAGCCTGACGGGACACCACTGATGGACAGGGAAGGAAGGGTAACATCCCACCTCTCCGGCATCCTTTTTCGCACCGCCAATTTCATAGAGAAAGGGATAAAACCGGTGTATGTATTTGATGGCGCTCCGCCGGCATTCAAGCAGGAGACCATTGAACTCCGGCGTTCACAGAGAAAAGAGGCAGGCGAGCGCTGGCAGGAAGCACTTGAACGCGGTGACACCGAGGAGGCATACAAACAGGCCCGCGCCTCCTCAAAGATCGACGATTTTGTCATTGCATCGTCCCGCACACTCCTCGGACTCATGGGAATCCCGTGTGTCGAGGCACCAAGCGAAGGTGAAGCCCAGGCGGCATACATGGTCATTTCCGGGGATGCCAGGTACATGGTATCACAGGACTACGATACGCTTCTTTTCGGTGCTCCATTGCTCATCCGGAACCTTACCGTAACCGGGCGGCGAAAAATTCACGGGAGGACTGTCACTTTAAACCCGGAAAAAATAATCCTTGACGAGGTTACCAGGGGTCTCAAAATCACCCGCGAGGACCTTGTAAAAGTCGCCATACTGGTCGGTACTGATTTTAATCCCGGTGTGAGAGGGATAGGGGCAAAGACCGCCTTAAAAATCGTGCAAAAGCAGGAGTTCGAATCGGTTGTCACGGAAAAGATGCCTGAAACGGATTACCAGTCGATCATGGACTTTTTTTTACACCCGCCGGTGCGCTCTGATTATTCATTGAAGTGGGACCCAGCCGACCAGGACGGAATTCTCAGGATGCTCTGCGGGACTCATGATTTTTCAGAAGAGAGGGTAAAGAAGGCGCTGGAAGGGCTTGGTGTTACAACCGGCCAGAAAACACTGGATTCATGGTTCTGAAAGGAGCATTCTGATACCGGTCAACCCGGCCCTGTGATTAGACTTCAGCGGGGTGGGGCAGGGGGTGAGAACTCCTCCCTGCCAGAAAAATAAACCCGACAGGTCTTATCGATATGAGGATGTCAACAGAGCGCGCTATGAGCCTCCGGCTCATAGATGAGCATGAAAAACGGATAACCGCGACGACCCGGACTTTTTCCTGCCAGCCAGGTTATTATAAACCCATATAAAACAGCAAGGAGCCAAAAAATTGATTTCCTGGTCTTTATTTTATTTCATCGTTCGCCAGACGTACGCAAACCGCTGCAGGGCGGTAAAGTGTCCCATTATACCAAAGATCACAAGCAGCCACCCGAGGTAGGGAAGGCCATATACCCCGCCCGGGATAATGAGGTCAATTATCCCTGCGATCAGGATCAGGACAAGGCGGTCCGCCCTTCCAAGCAGCCCCCCGTAATACCTGCCGACGCCGACTGCCTGCGCCTGCGTCCCGAGGTATGACGCCATCAGGACACCGGTAAGGGCAAAGACACCAATCCACCACGGGGCCATTCCGCCGGCGAAAATCCCGGTGATAATGAAAATATCGGCATAACGGTCCACCGCGTGATCGAGGAAATCGCCCCGTTTGCTCTGGATGTTCAGGGCCCGTGCCAGCGCCCCGTCCAGCGCGTCAAATAACGCATTCAAAAAGACAAGGAACGTCCCGACAGCGATATTCCCGAAATAATAGAAAATCCCTGCTGCACCCGCCACGATAAACGAGGCCACGGTCAGGAAATTCGGAGTCAGCCCGATTCGTATGGATATCCCTACGAGAGGATCAATAAATTGTTTGACATGCGGCCTGAACTGGTCGAGCGTCATGGCTCTCCGCCAAGGTACATGGACCAGTCAATATTGCCGTATGACGCAGGGGTTTCTCCCCTGACAAAACGCTCGATCATGTCACCGCATTCCAGGACACTCTTATCTGTCGTGTCCAGTTCATAAACCTGTCTGGCTTCGAAGAGCTCTAACGTCTCGATTAGGATGACATCAAGGGCTTCTGCCTCTACGTTCTCCCTGATTTTTTCGGCTGGGTAGTTCCTTGCAGACAGCCGTTCTGCAAGCTGGTCAGGACGACACCGGAGCACGATAACCGCGTCACAGGGAAGAAGGTGAACGAGGTGGCCTTCAATAAAACCATCTTCCGGGATGAACTCCTCAGCCCATCGTTCCTCATCAATCACAAGGGTCTCCCTCTCACTGTCTTTTTCAAGAATATAAGGGCCGACAGTGTCTTTCTGGTGGATAACACTGTAACCCCTGCTCTGTAGCATCTCTGCAACAGACGTCTTGCCTGTTCCAGGTGTCCCGGTAATCCCGTACATCATATGTGGTTGATTTCCTCGAGGAACAGTTCGTTTTCCCAGTCTTCCCCGACACTGACCCTGATGTAATGATCAGGGAGACCGCGGAAACTCGAACACGAACGCACGATAACGCCCCTGCAGGCGAGTGATTCCACCATTTCATCTCCGGTCCGCGGGGCGACATCGACCATGACAAAATTCGCACCTGACGGAAAAACAGGGAACCTGCATTCATTCCTGTATTGTTCCAGCCATTTCCTCACATGACGGACCGTCTCTTTCACATGACCGATATCCTGCAGGGCTGCGGCTGCGGCTGCCGATGATACCGAATTCACGGTGAACGGTGTCGCGGCTTTCATGTAATGCGGTACCAGCCACTGCGGGACAAACGCGTACCCCACACGGAGCCCTGCAAGCGAATATGCCTTGGACATCGTCCTTCCTAACACGAGGTTGTCGTATTTTTCCATCAGGGGACGGTAGTCATAGTCTGAAAATTCAACATACGCATTATCAAGGAACAGTACCCCGCTCATCTCCGAGAGGATCTCTTCTACCTCTTCCGGCGTTGTTTCCGACCCGGTCGGGTTATTCGGAGTGCAGAGAAACGATATTTTTGCATCCGATGCCCGGGCTGCAAATTCAGGGATGTCAGGATAAAAGTCCGGTTTCCTGGGAATTTCATCGACAAGGGCCCCCTGTGCCCTTGCTGCAAGTGCATAAAATGAAAATGTCGGGGTCGAAACTGCCACCTTTTCGCCGGGTTCGACAAGGGTGCGGATGAGGGTTTCAATGACCCCGTCCATTCCCACACCCGTTACAAAGTGGTAGTTACCATGACGCCGGATCAACGACGCAACGAGCGATGAGGAACACTCGTCAGGGTACCGGTTGGAACAGCAAAGAGCCTCGTAACCGTTTTCTATTGCCTTTTGAGAGGGGGGCCTTGGATTTTCATTGCTGGCGAGCCGGGCGACCTTTTCAATACCATGCTCGCGGGCTATATCATCTGCCTTCCTGGCAAATACGTACCCCCCGCTTTTAAAGCATTCCCTGACCAAGTGCTGCATTGACCACCCCGACAGCCCTGTCGATCTCATCATTCGTAATCACGAGGGGAGGTACAAGCCGGAGGTTGCCATCCGCTGCACAGTTGACGAGGACCCCGTTTGCTGCACACTCCTTCTGCACTTCCGGGCAGCGCTCACCGACGGTGATCCCGATCATCAGTCCCCTGACACGTGCCTGGTGCGCTGCAAGTCCTGCTTTAAACCGCTCCCCTTTCCCGGGTATATCGGGCAGGATCTTCTCAATAATCCTGATCGTGGCAAGAGCGGCAGCACAGGGAAGCGGCCCTCCTGCAAACGTGCTTCCATGCTCGCTCTTCTTAAACTCAAGACCTTCACGGGCGAGAAGGGCTCCCATCGGAAACCCGCTGGCAATTCCTTTTGCAAGAGTAACGATGTCAGGGCTGACACCCGTATGGTGTATGCCAAGCCATTTACCGGTCCGCCCCATGCCGGACTGGACCTCGTCGACTATCATGAGCGCCCCACGGTCATCACAGCAGTCCCGGATCGCCCTGAAAAATTCATTCCCGGGAATGATGACACCTGCCTCACCCTGGACGGGCTCTACTATAACACCGGCAGTCTGGCTGTTTATGGCATTGCAGACCCCTTCGATGTCCCCGTACTCCAGGAAGCTGCATTTCGGTTCCAGGGGTTCGAATGGTTCCCTGATAGCCGGTTTATGCGTAACCGCAAGAGATCCCATTGTCCTGCCGTGGAAACCATGGGTGAATGCAACAAAATTTTTCCGGCCTGTTGCAATCCTTGCAAGCTTGATGGCCCCTTCGGTCGCTTCAGCCCCGGAATTCGAGAAGAATGCCTTGTAAAGACCGGTTATCTCCACGAGCTTTTCTGCACATTCTGCCTGGTGTGGGACGTAATAGAGATTCGAACAGTGTATCAGCCGCTTTGCCTGCTCGCAGATCGCCCGTGTGACGTCAGGGTGGCAATGCCCGGTACTGCAGACTGCGATACCTGCCACACAGTCGAGGTATTCTTTTCCGTCAGAGTCCCATACCATAGATCCGGAACCCCGCTCAATCATGATATCCCTGCTAAAGGCAGGCATGTAGTATCGGGCGTCGAGTTCGCGGAATGAACTGTTTTCTTTCATTATTTCACCGTTTTTTAATTTTTATTCGTATTCGATCGTCGCAGGGGGTTTTGAGGTGACATCGTAGACAACACGCGTCACGCTCGGGATCTCTGCGGTAATTCTCGAAGCGATACGGTCGAGCACCTCGTAAGGAATATGGATTGGATCTGCGGTCATTCCGTCACGGGAATTGACCGCCCTGACCGCTACAACCCATCCATGAACGCGGTTATCTCCCTTTACCCCGGTACCAAGTCCGAGGAGGGCTGCAAAACACTGCCACGGGTTGAAATGCTCCACGATTTCATCCTCCACGATCCAGTTTGCCTCCCTGACCACTTCGACATTTTCAGGCGTCACTTCTCCGATAACACGCACAGCCAGACCGGGACCGGGAAACGGCATCCGGTGCTGGATTTCGGCCGGGAGTCCGAGTGCCCCGGCAACCTCGCGCACTTCATCCTTGTAGAGGTCGCGGAGCGGCTCGATGACCCGTGAGAAGGTCATTTCAAGCGGCATGCCTCCGACATTGTGATGACTTTTAATCCCTCCCTCGCTCTCTATCCTGTCAGGGTAAATCGTTCCCTGCAGGAGAAAACGGGCGTTCGTCTTTTTTGCTTCCCTTTCAAATACCCTGATGAAGCGTTCGCCAATAATTTTCCTCTTTTTCTCAGGATCTGTGACCCCTTTGAGCGCGGAGAGAAATTCGGT
>JBFYKV010000035.1:0-12835 GCA_041305745.1 Methanoregulaceae archaeon
TCTAAGAACACTACGTCAGCATCTTTCTTTTTTGCAATCTGCACTGCATGGAGGGCACATTTCTGACTCCATGTCGATCCGTCAAGTAATACAAGTATCTTCATTCCTACACACCCACGAATTTAACCCAGAGTATCATTGTTCCGACTGCGACGGTGACCACGAGGATCACCATACCAACTTTGAGGAACTCAATGAATGATATTTTTATTCTGTTCCGCTCGGCGATCCCGAGCACCACCACGTTGGCGGAAGCACCTATGGCAGAGCCGTTCCCGCCAAG
Organism: Methanoregulaceae archaeon; assembly: GCA_041305745.1. Taxonomy (GTDB): domain Archaea; phylum Halobacteriota; class Methanomicrobia; order Methanomicrobiales; family Methanospirillaceae; genus UBA467. The sequence goes on from JBFYKV010000035.1 coordinate 284, forward strand.
GCATGCACCAAGGCTCAGTGCCCACCAGAGGGGATAGGTATCCATCGCACCACCCATACCGCTGATGAGCGGGATGAGCGTGGCGGTGAGGGGGATATTGTCGACGATTGCTGATGTGAAGGCGGCAAACCACGCGATTATCAGCATCGCTTCTCCGGTTGAGCTGACATTGCTTACCACGAAGGTGGCAAGTGATGCGATCACCCCTGTCTCTACAAGGGCTCCTACCACAATAAATAGCCCACCAAAGAAGAAAAGTGCTGGCCATTCAATCTTCTCAAGGATCGCCTCAGGGGACTGGCGTGTCCAGAGTAGGATCAGGGACGCACCGATCAGTGCCACGACAGCGGGTTCGAGACCAATAGAACTGTGTATAAAAAAGAGCCCGATTACAAGGAGTATGACGATGACAGACTTGCGGAAGAGGGAAAGATCTTTTATTGCAGCCTTTTCGTCCAGGCTTTTAAGGGTTGCATTGATCTGTTCCTTTCGCTCCGGGCTGACTTTCAACCCGCGCCCGTAAAATGCATAGAGCATGAGTATGACAATGATCATGTCAACGACGACGATCGGCCCCATGGTGATGAGAAACTCATTAAAGCTTAAGTGTGCAGCAGACCCGATCATGATGTTGGGCGGATCGCCGATGAGGGTTGCAGTACCGCCGATATTTGAAGCAAATATTTCCGAGAGCAGGAATGGTACGGGGTTTAACTCCATCAGCTCCGCGAGGTAGATGAGCATCGGGGTAATGAGCAGCACGGTTGTGACATTATCGAGAAATGCACTTACGACTGCCGTAAGGAGCGAAAACAGTATCAGCACTTTTATCGGGCTTCCTTTAGCAAATTTTGCGGTAATAATCGCAATATATTCAAAAAGCCCGCTCAGTCGTGCGGTATTGACAATGATCATCATTCCCATGAGCAAAAATATCGTACCAAGGTCCAGGTATTCGGGTATCTTGTCCCATGGTACGATCTGGAGGGCAACGATGATGGATGCCCCGACAAGGGCGGCAACGGTACGGTGGATCCGTTCATCGATGATGAGGGCATACGTGAACAGGAATACGGCAATGGCGATGAATTCAACAGGGATCATGGCGTGTATCTCCGTGTACCAGTCAGTAAATGAGGACAGGGCAGGTCGTAACCTGCTGAATCCTTAAAACGGCAGGGCTGGCAGGGAATTGTTCTCCGGTGAGTATTCCGAATTTTTTTCCCATTGCCATGAGGTCATAATTTCCGGCGAGCGCAATCGTGGTTTCACCTTTGATACCAGTCCGGACCTGTGATGTGACCGGTACTCCTGCATCTTCAAACAGGTCAAGTGCACGCCTGATATACTCCCCGGCAAGGGTCTCCTCTTTTTTATGGAATATTTCCTCTGCATCAGTTCCAAGCCCGTCTGAAACCAGACGGATGGCCTCTTTATCAATAATATAAATTATCTCGACAGGGGCATCATAGACGGCAATAGTGTCCGGGATATGCCCGGGGACAACCGGAGAAAAATAATCAAGCGGCATGAAAACGGAAGATACCGGCTTTATCACAAATTCTTCGTTTGTGGGAAGGAAATCTGCATATTCCTTCAGGATCTTGTCATATCGTGTCCCGGCTAGATCGGTAAATTTCCGCCGGATAAGGGAGTCGTAATAACCCATTCTATCACTGCAAAAAGCTTCTCTCTACGCGTCACCGCTCTTTGGTCATAATGATATCTTCATTATATCGCCAAATAACGGAATAAAAGAGATTTAAACCGTCAAAATGGAGAGCACGCAGGCTGTGCCCGGGGAAAGGAGAGTGTTTTTCATTAAGTTACTCCCGCATTGTGAGGACCGGAGTGCTCTGAAAGATCCAGCAGGTATAAATCCGTTTTTGACCACATACCATTTCTATGGCATTTGCAGATCTTAAGATGGGAAGATACTCCCGGCTCAAACCCTATATACTGGGCATTCTCATCCTTATCGCTCTCATCCTTGAGATCATGGTCCACTGGGTCTACCAGGTGGATATCATTTACTCCCATTTCTTTTACATCCCGGTTATCATCGGTGCAGTATGGTACGGCGTGCGGGCAGTGGGGATTGCCCTTTTCCTCGGTTTCGCGCTCATTATCGGAAATTTCCATGTCAGCGGGTCAGTGGATGCTTCAGCGCTGGCACGGGTGGTGGTGTTTGTTGTGGTAGCCCTCATTATCGGGCTTATCACCGATCATATGCGAAAAGACCGCGACCGCCTGATCAACGAGGTAACTGATGCGGCGCTCCAGTCAGGAATCTCGCCGGCAGGAATCTTCGACAACATCGGGGAGTTCCGGAGCAGGGTACTCTCTTCTGCAAATGTGAAGAAGATGAAAAGTGAGGGAAATGTCAGGGGTCTCATCAGTTCGCTCCGGAACAAGGACGTGGGGGTTCAGTACGAAGCTGTCGAGGCCCTCGGGGAGCTCCGTGATCCTGCCTCGGTCGATACACTGGTACAGGCTCTCCTGGAAGACCAGTACAGCGGAATCCGGTGGAAGGCTGCGGAAGCACTTGCAAAGATCGGTTCACCTGCCGTCGTCCCGCTCATAGGAGTATTACAAAACCCTGATGATGACGTGCGGTGGAAGGCGGCGATTGCACTTGGTGAAATCGGGGATGTACGTGCAATCGGTCCACTGATTGATGTATTACGGGACAAGGACCGGTTCGTAAAATCGCGGGCGGCATATGCCCTCGGCCTTATTGGTGAACCAGCCGTGGATCCCCTTCTTTCTGCCATGGCAAAAGGAGATGAAGACGTTCGCAGGGGTGCTGCGATAGCGCTCGGAAGCATCCGGGATCCCCGTTCTATCCCGGCACTGATAAGGGCGATTGGCGATCCGAATGAAAGCGTCAGAATTGAGGCGATTTCAGCGTTATCAGGCATGGGTCAGGATGCGGTTGCCCCCCTCCTGGAATTTTTAAAGTATGCCAACGACAACGAACGAAAGGAGGTCGTAACCGCTCTTGGTGAGATGGGAGATTCGGATGCAATAGATCCGCTGATGCAGATGCTTGAAACCGCAGACGAAGAAACCCGGGCGCTCATCATCACGGCACTCGGCGAGATCGGCGGACCTACTGTCCAGGCCCTTGTTGAAGGAAGGAAGGGTCCGGGTCACCGCATCACCTGAGGAGAAGGAAACAGGGGATTTCACTCCCGGGAAAATTCTTTTTCAAACCTGATTTTGAAGAGAAGGGGCTTTGTTGAAACAGACATGAACAAGGAAAGGTCACTCCCGAACCTTGAAAATGTCCATTCAAAATCTTCTTATATTGGGGTTTGTTCCACCATTTTCAGTATAAATGCTTATTTCGATAAAACCTGTTTAAACCATTTCTCTGACAGGAGGGGTTCTCACCCCTCCATGCCCCTCCCCCGGGGCGATATCCTGTGGGCAGGGTTAATAGCGATTCTGTTATTTTAAAAAGAACTTAGCACGGTCCTTATCGCATTATGGGTTCGCACGCATACGGCGGGGCATCAGCTCGGGAGTGTGGTGATCAGGTGTGCAGGAAAATGGAAGAGCGGGAGATCTGAAAAAGGATTCAACGGGCGTGAAAAAGAAAAAACCGGTTTTCGGGGCATTGAATCCTTTTTTGCTCTCCTGAAGTATCATGGATGCGATAATCATGCGACCTCCTCAATGAGAGTATCAGCAGATACGGGTTCCACGACTCTACAACGGAAAGGAAAAGATACATACGTCTCCGGCTTCAATGAGAGGAGCAGCAGAAACGGGTTCCACGGCCCGGGATATCAACGCTCAATTATGTTCATGCCGTCTACTCAATGAGAGGACCGGCAGAAACGGGTTCCACGACCCCCAATGTAATCCTGGTAGGGCTATGCCACGGGGATGGTGATTAATCAACGTTTTTTCCAAAAACCGGCCCTTACGGAATAACTATATTTTCCCGCCTCACAACTTTCTCTTGTGTTTGGTGAGTACGATTACTCATTCCGGTACGAATCTCCGGAAATCATTGCCGGAATAACTAAATGCGGAAATTTTGTGGTTTATGAGCGAAAGTCCCCGGAAGGGTCGGTCACGAAGGTAATTGGTTCCAGTGCCGGAAAGGTGATCGTAAACCCGGTTGAGCCTGTCAACCTTCCACAGGAAATAACCCGGTTCCTTGAGATCCATTTCACTCCCGTCGTGCTCGGGCCGGAGTCGGAAAACCAGATATATGTAAAATTCCCCGTAGAAATTGCTGTATTTCTTGAATCAAAAAACAATTACAGCGTGCTTGATATATTTTCATTCGCCTGCCCGAAATACGCGCTCTACGGCCCTCCTGACCATGGTGTTCTTACGCGTCATTTCGAAAGCGAGGTCTTTGGCGAGGTCCCCGGAACAGATCCATGTCGGGAGGGTGTCCTGGAGCTGACCATACGGAACCTGACACGCGGCTGGGTCGAGGTCTCACGGGTCGTTTTCGAAAATACCGGAATATACCTTTATTATGGAGACATCGTCTCGATGGTCGGACAGATGGATGTGTTCTCAAAAACCAACGCAGAGACAAAGACATTTCGTCGTCCCCTGCGGACGGGAATGAACGCTGCCATACCCCTTTTTACAGCGAGAAAAAGTCTGATCCAGGAAAACGTTACGTTCCTTATGGAATTTGGAGTGGGTGACTGACCATGATCACGCTGGATACCGTGATTTATAACGAGATCGTTGTCAGGGACCTGATTATTTTCGTCGTCTGGGTGTTCGGGGCGCTTATCCTGGCCAAAATTCTTGCGATCTACATGAAAAGGTCTTTTTGTGACCGGATATCGAAGCCGGAACTGGACAAGTTGATCAAGGTTATCCAGGTCATAATTGTCCTTGTTGCGATTTATTTCGGTTTTCCACGTATAGAGGTCAATCTCTCGGAAATTATCCTCATCGGAGGAACTGCAAGCCTGGTCATCGCATTCGCCTCCCAGAAACTGGTATCTAATTTTGGATCAGGCCTCTTCCTGCTCATTGAACGGCCGGTAAAAATTGGTGACAATATCTCAATTGGTGATGTTTCAGGAAACGTTGATGAGATCAAGATCCTCTCAACGATCATACGGACCTATGAAGGCATTTATGTCCGTGTCCCGAATGAGAGGATCTTTACGTCGGATATCACCAATTACGCGGCCAATTCGGCACGACGGTTTGAATATGTGATAGGGATCAGCTATCGCGACGATGCAGGAGAGGCAATACGGATTATATCAGACCTCCTGAAAAAGCACCCATATGTACTCACACATCCTGAACCGTCGCTATTTGTATCAGAACTGTCTGATTCGAGCGTGAATATTACTATGAACATATGGGCACCGTCTGCGACGTGGTGGTCGGTAAAAACAGAAATGCTCTGGAAGATCAAGGTAGCGCTCGAAGAGAATGGAGTCGAAATCCCGTTCCCGCAGAGGGTAATCTCCTTTGCAGGGGAAAGCCTGCCTGATCCCTGGAAATCGTCAAAAAAATAATCTGAACTGAATATAGTATCATAAGAGGGATAAGATGGAAAAATCACCAGACACGGTTTCATCGTGTATCGCTGCAATTGAACACGGGGACCTTGAGGCACGGCGCACTGCAACACGACAGCTGGCAGAAGGCGGCGAAGCTGCACTCCCGGCGATTATAAAGATGGTACAGGAGACGCAGAGCAATGATGTCCGCTGGTACGGTGCACGTGCCCTCTCCCTGATTGGCAGGCCCGCGATCGGGCCGCTCCTGTCAGCGATGAAATCTGATAAAGATCCCGCATTCAGGAAATACGCAGCTGCGAGCCTTGGTGCAATGGGTCAACAGGCTGTTGATCCGCTGATTGCGGCGATGAAAGATGCAGATCCCGGGATGAGAGGGTTTCTTGCCCTTGCACTCTGCAGGATCGGGACCCCGGCGATCGAACCCCTGAAAAATGCCATGAATGACGTGGACCCTGCATTTGCTGAATGTGCGGAGCTCACCCTCTGGAAGATGGGGGAGGATGGCATCCGGGCCATCACCGATATGGTCAGCAGGGAGGACTAAAAACAGTCCCTTCCCTTCTCTCTCTATGTAGGTTTTTTTAGTAACGTTATTCCGGAAAAAATGTCTGGTTCAACCCCGGATAATGACGTAAGACCAGGCGGCGGCGTCCCGCCTCCCTGCACAAAGCTCGTACGATATCCGGTGGGCAGGGTTTAGCAGGGTCACTTTAAAAGATAAATAATCAGGGCACGGCCCGTATCGCAACAAAAAGACGCATACATGCGACGGGGCATCAGCCCCGGGTGTTTCCGGTGAACAGGAGTGCTGCCCCGGTTCAACTCATGATATCAGCCAGGGCGACCCCCTCATCCCTGTGCCATCCCGGCATGATATCAGGCAGGGTGGGTTAACCGTGGTCCTGATCAGGACAAGAGTTTTCGTTCCCTGTTACATTCCCGGGATGGATACCTGTAGCCAGGGAACCAGTTCCGGAAATGTGATCTCCGGGACCGTGAGAAATGGGAAAAACCCAAACGATAAATCTGCATATGACGATGGATTTGATATGATGCAGACCTCCCCCGAAATGCAGGAATACCTTGACGGGCTGCAGAAGGAGCTTTCGCGGGCGCTGGAGGTCGCAGGCAAGGCACGGGCAGTGGGGATTGACCCCCGCACCAGTGTCGAGATACCGGTCGCGAACGACCTCGCCGACAGGGTGGAGGCACTGCTCGGGATTAAGGGAGTTGCGGCACGTCTCCGTGAGCTTGAAGCAGAGATGTCCCGCGAAGAGGTCGCACTTCGCATCGGCGATGATTTTCTTCAGCGTGCGTTTGGAGAGACAACCCGCGAAGAGATCCTCGATCATGCCATCAGGACGGCAATGGCACTGCTTACTGAAGGAGTGGTCGCAGCCCCTACCGAGGGCATAGCAAAGATAGGCATCGGGAAAAACGATGACGGGAGCGAATATTTAAAGATCTATTATGCCGGCCCGATCAGGAGTGCCGGCGGGACTGCACAGGCACTCTCGGTCCTTGTCGGGGACTACGTACGGCGGGCGCTCGGGATGAACCGCTATATCCCGCGTGAAGACGAGGTTGAACGGTATATCGAGGAGATACGCCAGTACAACACCATCATGAACCTGCAGTACCTCCCGAGCGACAAGGAGATCCGGCTGATCGTGAAGAATTGCCCGGTCTGTATCGATGGTGAGGGGACCGAACAGGAAGAGGTGAGCGGGTACCGGAACCTCGAACGGGTCGAGACCAACACGGTCCGGGGTGGAATGGCCCTCGTCCTTGCCGAGGGTCTCGCACTCAAGGCCCCCAAAGTCCAGAAGAACGTCAGGAAAATGAAGATGGACGGCTGGGACTGGCTCGATGAACTGATCGGCGGTGCGGTAAAAGGCGATAAGGATGATGAAGGGGGCGGCATCAGGCCAAAGGACAAGTACCTCCGTGACCTGATCGGGGGCCGCCCGGTCTTTTCCTACCCTATGCGCAAGGGCGGATTCAGGCTTCGGTATGGAAGGTCCAGGAACACCGGTTTTGCTGCGGCCGGCATCAACCCGTCGACGATGCATATCCTCGGGGACTTTCTTGCCGTCGGGACCCAGATGAAGACCGAGCGCCCGGGCAAAGCTGCAGGTATTGTTCCGGTGGACTCGATCGAGGGGCCGACGGTCCGGCTCACAAACGGGGATGTGCTGCGGATCGACGATGCCGAAACCGCATGTGAACTTAACCCGCAGGTCGAGCGGATCCTCGATATCGGGGAGATACTGATAAGTTTTGGTGAATTCCTCGAGAATAACCACCCTCTCATGCCACCTGTATACTGCGAGGAATGGTGGCGGCTTGAAGGCGGGACCACTACGCCGGAGAACGAAATGGAAGCGATCTCATTCTGTTTCGAGGGCATCCCGCTGCACCCTGCCTACACGTATCTCTGGGACGATATCACCTGTGAACAGGTCGTCAGGCTGGCCGCATTTATTGAAGAAAAAGGAGAGATCAGCCACGATATCCTTGTTCTCCCGAATGATCCCGCGATAAAAGGGACGCTTGAGGAGATCCTCCTCCCGCACCGGGTGAGGGAAGGCATGATCTGCATCAGCGAATATCTCGTCCTCTTAGCGTGCACCGGACTTGACCTCATGCTGAAACGGAGGGAGCAGTGGGAGAATGCGCCCGGTGACGACCCGATGGCACTCGTGATGCACCTTTCCGGTTTTACCATCCGTTCCCGTGCGGGCACCCGTATCGGGGGGAGGATGGGAAGGCCGGGCAAGTCAAAACCACGCAAGATGAACCCGCCGCCGCACTCGCTCTTCCCGCTCGGGGAAGCAGGAGGGACACGCCGGTCATTCCAGGAAGCCTCAAACCACAGTGCGCAGGCAAACATGGACGGCGGAGTGATCACCATCGAGACCGGAAAACGGCGATGTCCGGCGTGCGGGGAGATCACCTTCAGGAACCGGTGCGAATGCGGGAGCCATACCGATCCGGTGTATTCCTGCCCGCGATGTAAGCGCGAAACAGCGGGTGCGGTCTGCCCGGGATGCAACGTCTCCACGGTTTGTACCCAGACCGTCTCACTCAACGTCAGGAATGAGTATGCAAAGGCAATCGAGCGGCTGTCAATCCGTGAAAATGCCGTGAGCCTTGTAAAGGGTGTGAAGGGCCTCATTTCACGGGAGCGGACGATCGAGGAGATCGACAAGGGTATCCTCCGGGCTTCCCACGAGCTCTTTGTCTTCAAGGACGGGACGGTCCGGTACGATATGATCGATCTTCCCCTGACCCATATCAGGCCGGCAGAGATCGGGGTTTCCCCGGAACGGTTGCATGAACTTGGCTACTTGCATGATATCGACGGCAAGCCGCTCGTAAACAGTGATCAGGTCCTTGAACTCAAACCGCAGGATATTCTCGTATCCGAGTCCTGCGGTGAGTACATGGTCAACGTGGCCCGGTTCATGGACGAGCTGCTCGGGAAGTGCTACGGTCTCGAGCCGTTTTACCGTGTTGAGAAAAAGTCAGATCTTATCGGGCATCTCGTCATCGGGCTCGCGCCGCATACCAGTGCCGGGGTGCTGGCAAGGCTGATCGGGTATTCAAAGGCGAATGTCGGGTATGCCCACCCGTTTTTCCATGCTGCAAAGAGGAGAAACTGCTTTCACGGCGACACCGAAATCGAGGTCACCGACGGCCGGAACTGGATGAAACTGCCGATAAAACAATTCGTGCTCGAAAATTTCGATATCAGCACACCCGGCATCGACCGCCTCGGGACGTATTACTCCGACCCTCAGAACGGGTATCTCGTCCGGACGGTTGATACAACAGGAAAACACCACCTGCGGAAGATCACCTCGGTATCAATTCATAAAGCCCCTGAACATCTCATACGGTTCGAGACACAGCAGGGCAGGGTGATTGCAGTGACGCCCGACCATGCAATGCTTGTCTGGGACCTCTGCTACCTGCGAAAGATCAGGGCGCTGGAAGTAAAAGTCGGAGACCCGGTGCCGGTCATGGCAGGAATGAACGTGCTGACCGACCATATCAGGCACCGTGATATTGTTCCCTGCCCTGATGAACGGGTCTATTGTGTCACGGTTGCCGAAGATCATACCCTCCTTGCAAACGGGGTCTTCACCGGGCAGTGCGATGGAGATGAAGACTGTATCATGCTGCTCCTTGACGGGCTGATCAACTTTTCACGTTCATTCCTTCCTGAAACAAGGGGCGGGTCGATGGATGCCCCGCTTGTGCTGACTTCGCGGATCGATCCTGCCGAGATTGACAAGGAGAGCCACAACCTCGATGTCGGCAGCAGCTATCCGCTCGGGCTCTACGAGGCCTCGTTAAGTTACGCCCATCCAAGGGACGTGGAGCATATGATTGACCGGGTGGAGCGCCGGCTCGGCACTCCCGGACAGCAGGAGGGCTTCCGCTTTACACACGATACTGCTGATATCTCGGCAGGCCCGCTCGAGTCGACATACACGCAGCTCAAAACAATGATCGAGAAACTGGATGCCGAGCTGAAGCTGGCAGAGATGATCAGGGCGGTCGATGCCGATGACGTTGCCGAGCGGGTTCTGACCACGCATTTCATCCGTGACCTCATGGGGAATTTAAGCGCTTTTTCAAAGCAGAAATTCAGGTGCACTAAGTGCAACACCAGCTACCGCAGGATGCCGCTTTCCGGGAAATGCACCCGCTGCGGGGGTAATATCATCCCGACGGTTCACGAGGGGTCGGTCAAAAAATACCTTGAAATGTCAAGGAAAATGTGCGAAAAGTACGAGGTCTCGGAGTATACCCGGCAAAGGGTAAAAGTGATCGATATGGCGATCGAGTCGACCTTTGGCGAAGAGAAGTCACAGCAGCTGGGGCTTGCCGACTTTATGTGAAAAAATATCCGGGGAAAATATACCTTTGCAATAATTGTTTCCAGGTTTTCCACCGTATTTTCCTCAGTATAGAAAATCGGTTACTGCACGTTTTCGCATGATCGGAAGCCCCATCTTTTACCCGGTGTTCCTGTCAGTGCTGAGTGCCGCAGAATGGTTCACCCGCCGGAGGGATTGCAGTCATTCTTCAGACGAGGCCGGAAATTCAGGCTCGATCCTGATGGCACTGCGACACCCGTTGTACCGTTGATATTTTGCCCTCGTAATGATAAACCAGATATGCAAATGTACGATCTCGCCAGGCTGCGTGAGCAGTTCCCCGTCCTTTCGACCTGTATCTATCTCGACAGCGCCTCAACAAGCCAGACCCCCCGCTGTGCGGTCGAGGCAATGTGCGGGTATTTTTACGAGTATGCCGCAAACCACGGGAGGGGAGCGCATCACCTTGCCCGCCGCACGACCGGAGAGTTCGAAAAGACGCGGGCTGTTCTGGGGGAGTTCCTCGGTGTTCCGGTGGAGAACCTGGTCTTTACGAAGAATACCACCGATTCCATCAACATGGTCGCCCATGGCTTCAGCTGGAACAAAGGGGACGAGGTAATCACCTCCTGCCTCGAACACCACGCCAACTACCTGCCGTGGCTTATGCTCGGCCGAAAGGGCGTTTCAATGCAGGTACTCCCTCATAAAAACGGGATTATTACTCCTGACTCCCTGCAGGAGGTGATATCGTCACGGACGAAGATGGTGGCAGTGACCCACATGCCGAATGTCCTCGGCACGCTTCAGCCCGTCGGGGAACTCGCGGCGATCGCCCACGACAACGGTGCGGGGATCCTCGTCGACGCGGCACAGTCGGTAGGGCATATCCCGTTCGACTGTAAAAATATCGATTATCTTGCCATTCCCGGGCACAAGGGGCTCCTCGGGCCGCAGGGGACCGGTGCCCTGTACACCGCCGACTGGGAGACGCTCTCGATCGCCTGTCACGGGGGTGGAATTGTCGAAAACGTGTACCGCGATTCATTCGAGCTGCTCCCTCCACCGGCATGCTTCGAGCCCGGCACCCCGAATATCCCGGGAGTAATCGGCCTCGGGCGGGCGATCAGGCTCGTGGAAGAACTCGGGGTTGAGACGATCCACACCCACGAAGTCGCACTCGGGACCGCGATGCAGAAGGGGCTGTCAGCGATTGAAGGGGTCATGGTCTACAGTCCCCCCGGCACGGGAGTGATCTCGTTCAATATTGATGGTATGGAACCGGGCGAATGTGCCCGGAGGCTCGATGATATGAAGGCGATATGCGTCCGGAGCGGGATGCACTGCGCCCAGCCGCTTGCGAGTTCCCTCAACCCGTCAGGGACGGTACGTGCATCGGTCGGGTGCTATTCGACGATGGAAGAGGTCGGGGAGCTCCTGTCGTGCGTGGAGATCATCTGCCGGGACTGCCGGTAAACCGGGGAGGTCCTTCCCGGTCCTGAACAGGGACACGTCAGCCCGGAAAAGGAGCGGATATCACGTCCGGCTGTTCCGAAACTACATATCATTTCAGGGTAAAACAGTATACTGCGCGAGTGTGAACGGGTGACAGGCCCGGGACCACAGAAGAATTATTGCGTGAGATCTCTGGTTGTACAGTTGAAATTTATTGTGTGCGAGGGTATCCAAGCGGTTAAAGGAGGCAGACTCAAGATCTGTTCTCGCAGGAGTTCGCGGGTTCGAATCCCTCCCCTCGCATTTGGACACCAAGTTCTAATCCCTCGGTTGTCTCTTATATACCCCTCATTCAAAAGCTAAAAAATGCGGAAAGTCCAGTGTTTGTATTGCCTCGTCATCTTGTATGCGAATACGCTACTGTGCCACCATCTGGAAACATGTGTCTGTACGCCTGTCCTGCGGGCTGGAACAGGCGCCACTGGTTTTATTTCAAGAATTGTCTTCAGAACTTTATGACGATCTTAACCCGATTGAAAATCTCGAAGAAGATCATAACAGAAATCTAAAAAAAAATTAAAACGATTAACGCATTAAAAATATTTCCTACAATCCTGTATAATTTGTCATTCTATTCTTTCAATTCATAGAGTATTCTCATAGCTTTGACAAAAGGTGGCATTCCT